>JAEZJL010000004.1 GCA_023415815.1 Bacillota bacterium
CTTCGACAAAGGAAATCAGCGCTATTGTAAACGATATAAATTCCGGTATCAAAGAGTCGAAGGCCAGTATGGACATAACGGCGGCAACCGTGAACAAGCTCCAGGAGGGTATTGCCGAGACGGAAAAGGCATTCCGGACAATGTCGGATGCCATCGAGGAAACAATAAACGACATAGGCGTACTCTCCGAAAGCGTCAACAACGTAAATGACAACAAAAGCGAAGTGATAATGTCCATACAGGAGATTTCCGCCATATCCGAGGAGACAGCCGCATCCACCCAGGAGGTTGCAGCCTCGGTGGAAGAGCAGACGACGACCATTGAGGATATGTCGGCCACCGCGGACGGCCTGAGGGAAATAGCCATTAAGCTGTCCGGTTCGATAAACGGTTTCAAATTATAGAATCGCTTTTGCAGCCCGATGTAAAAGCGCCGCTGATAAAAGTCCCGGGGACGTCGAGTTCCCGGGATTTTTGCATATTAGGCGTCCCGCGGAATGCCAAAAATAAAACAACCCAACTCCCTCGGGGGTCGGGTTGCTTGTTTCATGCGGATATATCAAACGGAAACGGAGGCTCTCCTTTAGAAAGCCTATCTTGCAACAGCCCTTTCATAATCGTCCATCATAAACACTATACCCAGGTCGAGCATGAGTATAATGCGGTCTCCAACCTTTGCCACGCTGCTTATATATTTGCGCTCAAGGTTTTCGAGCACCTTGGGGGCGCTTTCGATGTCTTTATCGTCAACCTTGATGATTTCCTTTACTTCGTCAACGATAAGGCCGACAATCGCGGCGCCGGTATTTGCCATGATGATTTTAGTATTCTCGTCGAAGTCCTTTACGGGCATTTTGAAACGCTTTCTCAGATTGAACACGGTATGTACCTTGCCTCTGAGATTTACGAGTCCTTCGACATATTCCGGCGTATTCGGGATCTTGAAGATTTCCAGCGTACGCTCAATAATATTTACCTGCTCTATGTCAACGCCAAACTCCTCACCATTGACATCAAAAATGACCAGCTGCCTTGTTGCCATAAAACCTCCTCCTTATGACAGACAATGTCGAATTATATTAACATGCGTCTTATGCATATTATACCATAATTTGACCTGCCGACAATAGGGAAATTGTTATGTTCTAACTTCGATAACTTCCGTTGATTTTTACATAATCGTAGGAGAGGTCGCATGTCCAGACCCTGTCTGAGAAAACTCCTTTGTTAAGCCTGACAAGCAGCTTTATCTCCTTCTCGTGCAGTATTTCCTTGGCCTTGGCCTCGTCAAACGGCAGAGCGCAGCCGGATTTGCACACCTGAAGGCCGCCGATGAATATATCGGTATAGGCCGGGTCGAATTCCGCCCCGGAGTAGCCGACAGCCGTTATAATCCTGCCCCAGTTGGCGTCCTCGCCAAACATGGCCGTCTTTACCAGCGGTGATTTGGCGACCGCGCTTGCGGCCTTATATGCGTCTTCAGAGTTGCCCGCGCCCTCTACGGTTATCTCAAGGACCTTTGTGGCGCCCTCGCCATCCCTGGCTATCATTTTTGCCAGGGCGGTACATACCAGCTCCAGACCGTCCCTGAACCTTTCGTAATCCTCGTCTTCATTTACGACCCCTGAATTGTCCGCCAGGCCGTTTGCAAGCATCAGTACCATATCGCAGACGCTTGTGTCCCCGTCTACCGTTACCCTGTTGAAGGTCGACTTTACAACCTCCTTGAGCGCTTTGTCAAGAAGCTTCCTGGATATGTTTATGTCTGTGGTGAGTATTCCTATCATGGTAGCCATGTTCGGATGAATCATCCCCGAGCCCTTTGCCATACCGCCGATGACGACCCTGGAGTCCTGGATCTCAAGCTCGACGGCTATCTCCTTGTGGATCAGATCGGTGGTCATTATGGCTTCCTCAGCATCGTGGCCTCCGTCGGGCACCATTCCCGAAACCAGCTGCTCTATTCCGTTACGGATAGCGTTCATATCTAGCGGCTTTCCTATCACTCCCGTAGACCCTACAAGTATGGCTTCGGGACTGCAGTCCAGCTGCTCTGCGGCTATCGACGCCATTTCCTTTGCATCCAGGTAGCCCTGCTCGCCAACGCAGGCGTTTGCATTCCCGCTGTTTATTATAATTGCGTTTGCATAGCCGCTTTTAATATGCTCCATCGTCACCTGGAGGGAATGGCCCTTTACCCTGTTCGTCGTAAAAACGCCGGCCGCCGCCGCGCTGTCCTCCGAGCAAATGATGGCAAGATCCTTCTTTCCGTCCTTTTTCAAACCGCAAGCCACACCTGTAGCGAAAAAGCCTTCAGGCGCCGTTACTCCACCGTTAATTATCTGCATTCGCTTCACTCCAGATATTCATTTTATAATTAACAATCCTTTAGTCTCAAACATTTAAATTATACATAAATGTAGAAACCTATTCAATAAATTAAAAAAATAAAGTGAGGTATCGGATTTCCAGTCAAATGTTAAAAATGTGAAAAATGTAGATTAATTTTATATTATGTCGATATTTATATAGATTTTAAAAAAAAGGAGGCTCGCAGATGAAAAGCATAAGTGCAAAAATTGTTTCGGTATCCGTAGCAAGCTGTATCCTGGTAGCTGCCATAATCGGCGTGACTGCTGCTCTTACGAGTATTGATTCGAGCAATCGCGAATTGGCCGCCCTTGATGAAACCCTGCGCAGTAATTTCGATATCACCGCAAGGCTGGAGGTTGAAACTGTGATAAGCGTGCTGGAGGCCTTCAACGGCAGGTATGAGAAGGGCGAACTGTCTTTCGAGGAGGCAAAGAAGCAGGCAGCGGACACAGTGAGAAGCATAAGGTATAATACGGAGGGCTATTTCTGGATAGACACGGTCGAGGGAGTGAACGTAGTGCTTCCGACGGATACCGAGAAAAAGACGGAGGGTACGAACCGCTATGAATCGAAGGACACCAAGGGTAATTTTTATGTGCATGATTTTATCAGCAACGGCTTAAAAGACGGCGGGGGATATACGGACTACTGGTTTATTAAGCTGGGCGGGACGGAGCCCATGCCTAAAAGAAGCTACACCCTTGCATTCAAGCCCTTCGACTGGGTGGTCGGCACCGGAAATTATATAGACGACATTGAGGCCGCGGTATCCGAGGAAAAAGAGAGGCTTAACGGCAAAATGGCAAAAACCCTGGCCATCATCCTGGCCTTGACGCTGCTCTCCACCCTATTGGCGGTTTTGGCTTCCCTGTATCTCGGCTTCAGGATATCTAAACCTATAAAAAGCGTCACCGGGCTGCTGAACAAAACGGCGGAGCTGGATCTTTCGGAAGACGGCAGGATTATTCCGCTGACAAATAAAAAAGATGAGACGGGCGTCATGGCAAAGGCCTTGAACGGAATGCAAAAATCCCTGCGCAGGATGGTGACGGATATATCCGACATATCCGGCAATCTCGCCTCCCACTCCCAGGAACTGACCGCCTCGGCGAATGAAAATACAAGAACCATCGGACAGGTAGCCAAAACCATCGGTGAGATCGCGGAAAGCAACAACGGCCTGTCTGCAAATGTCCGGGACACTACCGCAACGATAGCGGACATCACTAAAACCATCAGTGAGGTGAGCGTCATTACCGAGGAAGGCGCCGATTATGCGGCCCGGTCTCTGGAAATGGTAAAAGAGGGAGAAAAGGCCGTTGAGATTCAATCGGAAAGGATGAAGGAGAATATCGAGGTTTCCCGCCAGGTGGGCGGTTCCATACAGGAATTGAACGGTATGATGCAGAAAATAGGCAGTATAGTCAATGTAATTACGTCCATAGCCGGGCAGACAAACCTGCTTGCCCTTAATGCGGCGATAGAGGCGGCAAGGGCCGGTGAGGCCGGCAAAGGGTTTGCCGTCGTATCCGAGGAAATACGGAAGCTGGCGGAGGGCTCAACCTCGGCCGCCAAGGAAATCACCCAGATAATAAGCGACACCACCGGCAAGACCGCGCTTGTAGTCCGGAACATGGACAGTGCATACCAGATAGTGAGCGCACAGGATGAGGCCATCAGCGCTACCAAAGCAGCCTTCGGGAAGATAAAGGAATCGGCCGAGGAAATAGTGAACAGGACGAATGTATCCGATACGTCCCTGAAGCGCTTGATTGCGATGTCCGGTGAGATTGACAAAAAGGCCCGCGAAATGGCTGAGGCTTCCGAAGGGACTGCGGCAAGCATGGAAGAGATAGCGGCCACGAGCCAGCAGCAGCTGGCGTCGGTCGAGCTTATAGAGCAATTCTCGCACGAGCTGGCAAAAGCGGCTGAGGAGCTGCTTTCGCAGGTCTCAAGCTTCAAGCTGTAAAAACAAAGAGCCCTTGTATAAACAGGGCTTTCCGGCCGTTAAGACGAAGGATGGGCACATGAGGCTGCGCCCATCCTTTTTGCAGTGCCTCGGTTTCTTCATGGATTAATCAGTCATCGAGATCATCGCAATCTTTATGGGAATTTATCACAGAACTGCCGGTTCCCTTATATATACCGGTTCGCCGCATGCATGATTTAAGCGCGGCGGCGCAATCGGATATCAAGCCTGTCTGTGAAGGTATATACATAAAATATACATCTTCAGGCTGGGCAGGCTGTCCGCAGGCTACCAGGGCTTTTTGCCTTCGGGGTTGTACTTGCTCGACTTAAGCACGGCGTCGTCGTCCTTCATCTGCAGAGGAATGGTTGAAACCACGATATGCTTGTGCTTCATAAGCTCTCTCTCGATAAATACTCTCGTCTGGTTGTGCAGAAGCCGGTGCCACCACTTGCTGACGGAAAACTGAGGCAATATGACCGTGATGATATCTCCCGGCTGATAATCGTATTCCTCAGACTGTATAAACCTCAAAAGGGGATCTACTACCTTGCGGAAGGGTGAATACTTGATTATAAGCGGAATATCCGTTTTTACCCTGTCGTAGTTTTTGCGTATTTTTTCAGCGCTTTCCTCGTCAACGGCGATAGAAAAGGCCGTGACATTATCGGAAATAGTGCTTGCATATCTCAAGGCCCGGATGCTGGACCTGTTCAGGCTTTCAACCGGGACGATCACCCTGTTGCGGTAATGCTCCTTTGATATGTCCAGCTTCTCCAATTCCTCGGGACTGATTCTCAGCTGCTTGGATATGGCAAAATAGTGTTTTTTAACCTTAAGCATGAGGAACATGAGCAGCGGCACCAGGAAGACCACGATATAAGCTCCCTCGGTGAATTTTGTTATTGCTATGATAATTACGACGATCCCGGTGACAAATGCGCCCAGACCGTTGACCACCGCCTTGGGCGCCCAATTCCTGCCCCTGCTCCGCAGCCATTTCAGCAGCATGCCGGACTGCGACAGCGTAAAGGAGATAAAGACTCCTATCGCATAGAGGCCTATCAGGCGCGACACATTGGCGTTAAATACGATAATCAGGAGCGCCGACAAAACGGAAAGGATGATGATCCCGTTTGAATAGCTGAGCCTGTCGCCCCTCATTTTAAGCTGCCTGGGTACGAAGCCGTCGTTCGCCATTACGGAGATAAGCATCGGAAAGCCGGAAAACGAGGTGTTGGCCGCAAGCACGAGAATGAGCAGCAGCGAGCCGGTTATGAAATAAAAAAATACCGAATTCAGGAAGCCCGTACGGCCGAAGATGCTGTCGGCCATCTGAATCAGGACGGACTGCTGCCCGTCTCCCGGAGTGGCATGATATATGTTTGCCAGCACGGAGGTTCCCCCGAAGAGCACCAGTATGATGAGCGCGAGCAGCAGCAGGACCATTCTGGCATGCTTGACGGCCGGTCGCTTGAAATTCGGCACGGCATTGCTCACGGCCTCAATGCCCGTCAGAGCCGAACAGCCGTTGGAAAACGCCCTGAGCAGCAGGATAACGGTTACCGCCCCTGTGCCGTAATAGCCCTCGTAAGGGGCGGCCGGCTGAATAACGGGCACTCCGGCAAAGTATTTGTAGAAGCCCGTAATCAGCATCGACAGGATTGCCAGAACGAACAGGTATGCAGGTATGCCGAACATCTTTGAGGATTCCCGTATCCCTCTGAGATTCCCTATGGTAAGCAATGCAATAATGACGATGCAGATAGGCACGGTATAAGGCCTGATGCCCATAAAGGCCGAGGTCAGCTGCTGGACGCCCGAGGAAACGCTGACGGCCACGGTGAGCACATAATCAATGGACAGTGACGAGCCTGCCGCGACCCCAGCAAATACCCCGAGATTGTCCTTCGCGACCACATATGCCCCGCCGCCGTTAGGATAGCTTTCTATCGTCTGCCGGTATGACATTACAAGCAGCAGGAGCAGTCCTATGATAGCCGCCGATATCGCGATCACGTAATGATAGGACAGGAGGCCGATAACGGGAATCAATACAAGCAGCATCTCCTCTCCGGCATAGGCGACAGACGATATAGCGTCGCTGGCCAGAATGGGCAGCCCCCATTTGACGCTCAGCTTTTCGTCGTTTATAGCTTCATTTTTCAACGGTTTACCTATAATAAATCTTTTTATACTCATAATACCGCATTGCTCCTCCCCAACGGATGTGTTTCACCACACTTTGATGCATAAGGATAATTATAGTCGTTTAATATCAATACTAAAGTCCGTATAAATTTTCTGCCGGGCGTTACCATACGTATTACGGCCGGTTATAAACATTTGTATTTCGTTCTTATATAGTTTGCGGTGTTTTTCACGGTTTAGTATCGGTTTTGAAAATTGACGCGGACCGGTTATGCATCTATACTGAAAGCATCATAATCTGTAAAAATGCGGGTGATTCGGATGACTGGATCTCTGAAGAGCAAAATATCGCTGATATATATAAGTCTCGTAATGCTTATATTCATAATCGGGCTGTCGGGCTTTTTCAACCTGTACAGGATGGAGAAGGCTGTGGACGGGCTGATGGTGAACAATTACAAAAGCATCGACGCAATTTCAAGGATGGCGGAGGCTATAGAACGCCAGGACGGGGCCATGCTTATATATATAAGTATGGACAGGCAGAAGGCCCTTGAGCTTTTTTCCGACAATTACGCCGCCTTTGTCAAATATTATCAGATCGAGGAGAACAATATAACGGAGCAGGGCGAAAAGAAGCTGGTCGAGGAGCTCGACGGCAAATACAGGACTTATGTCGGGTACTTTTTGCAGCTGCAGGAATATGTAAACGGCAGCGGAAAAATAACTCCCGCTTCCTTTTATTATGACACGATTCTCCCCCATTTTAACGAAATAAAGCAGTCGCTCGATGATTTACGGCTGCTTAACGAAAAATCCATGTTTGAGAGCAAGCGGCTGACCGCAGAGAATGTCAGACGGTCCATGTATTTTCTCCTGATCCTTTCCTTCGTCACGGCGGCTGCCGGCTTTGCCGTTTCACGTTATTTCGTGCTCAGGCTGCTGAGCCCGCTGGACAGGCTGACGGAGTCCATCCGGAGGGTACGGGCCGGAGAGCTGAACCAGCAGCTGGACATACGCTCCAATGACGAGACCGGCAGGCTCTCCAGGGAATTCAACGAAATGACCCGGAGGCTCCAGAGCTATGAAAAGAGCAATATAGGAACTCTGATGACGGAGAAGAATAAAACGATGGCTATCGTTAAAAGCATGTCCGACCCAATGCTCGTGCTGGATGACAACTACAGGATAATGCTGATAAACGACGCCTGCGAGCATTTTTTCGGTATTGCCGAGAAGGAAGCCGCCGGCCGCCATTTCCTTGAAATAATCCGGAACGGAGAGCTGTTCGACCACATCTCGGGCGCCGTCGAGAGCGGGGAGGAGCACGGCGAAAAGGTGCTTGCGATAAACCGGGACAAGGAATACTTTTTCAATGCCGCGGTAACGGCGGTCAGGAACACGGAGCAGAAAAACGCCGGGCTCATCGTTGTGCTGCATGACGTGACGGAGTTCAAGGAACTGGAGAAAGTCAAGACCGACTTTGTGGCGACCATATCGCATGAGTTTAAGACGCCGCTTACGTCCATAATGATGGCGGCCAGCATGCTGCTGGAAAACGGTATGGGAGAGCTGAACGACGACCAGCGGGAAGCGCTGGAGGCTCTGAAGGAGGATGGCGACAGACTTTCGGGCCTGGTCGGGGAATTGCTGGAGCTTTCGCGCATAGAGTCGGGAAGCGCGGTATACGATATGAAGCCCTGCTCGGTGCGGTACATAGCGGAGGCCGCCTTAAAGGGTTTTACCGAGTATGCCGCCAAAAGGGGAGTGAGGATAAGCGCCGATATGCAAAGCGGATTGCCGCCGGTACATGCGGATTCCGAGAAAATCCAGTGGGTCTTCAACAATTTGATAAGCAATGCTTTGAAATATACGGAAGCGGGAGATTCCATAGATATAAGCGCAAGAGCGGAAAAGGACAGGGTCGTGGTGTCTGTGAAGGACACGGGCTCCGGCATTCCGCCCGAATACCTGGAGCGCATATTCGACAAGTATGTGCAGGTCAAGGGAAGGGACATCGAGGTCAGGGGCACCGGTCTCGGATTGTCGGTATCAAAGGAGATTATAAACGCGCATAACGGCACGATTTATGCGGAGAGCGAATTGAACAACGGCAGCACCTTTACCTTTACGCTGCCGGTTTCAGGAGAGGAGCAGCCATGACAAAGGTTTTGGTGGCGGACGATACTAAAAATATAAGGACTCTGCTTATGAAATGCCTCCAGCTGGAGGGCTACGAGGTCGAAACCGCAAACGACGGGAGGGAGGCGCTCGACGCCCTGCTGAACAGAGCCTTCGGCCTGGCCTTCCTGGATATTAAAATGCCGCTGCTGAGCGGCACGGAAGTTTTGAAGAAGGTCCGCGAGGCGGGAGTGGGTACGGCCGTTATAATCATCACGGCCTACGCCACGGTCAAAAACGCCGTGGAATGCACTCAGCTGGGCGCCGTAGCCTATCTGCAGAAGCCTTTTACCGCGGACAAGGTCAGGAATGTGCTTGCAGAGCTGCAGAGCACAAGGCCGGCAATATTCGGAAGCGGCGATACGGACAGCGCAGCGGACAGGTGTATAAGGGAGGGCAATCTCGCAGAGGCCCTGTGCCTGCTTAAAAAGGAATTGTCCGTGAGGCCCCTGGATGCCCACACCTATATGCTGCTGTCACAGGTCAGCGAGAAGCTTGGCTTGTCCGCGGACGCGGAAAAGTACATGAGGCTTTACAACAGCATCATTTAAAGACGCGGCAAGGCCGGAACAAACCAAAATAAAACAAGGAATGACAACGTAGTCTTGTTTCAAATCCGCAAAGGTGGATTTATAATTAGGCTTGACAGTACCGCCGGGTTTTTTTGCCTTAAACCGGGCTCGATGTCCGGCCCGGCGCCAAGCGGTTTTATACTGGAAAAGTATGAAAAGGAGCGAGATTATGAAGTATGGTTATTTTGATAACGACAGCAGGGAATATGTCATTGAACGTCCCGACGCGCCTGTATCCTGGACCAACTATCTCGGTGTGAGGGATATGTGCACCGTCCTATCGCACAATGCCGGCGGCTACTCTTTCTACAAAAGCTCGCAGTATCACAGGATCACCCGCTTCCGCCAGAACGGAGTCCCGCTTGACAGGCCGGGCCACTACGTATACCTGCGGGACGACGACACGGGCGAATACTGGTCCGTATCCTGGCAGCCGGTAGGCAAGGACCTGGATAAGGCGGAGTATGAATGCAGGCATGGCCTCTCCTATTCCAGATTCCTCTGCAATTACAATGAAATCAACGCTCAGCAGCTCTTATTCATACCTCTGGAGGAAGACACCGAGCTGTGGGACGTCAGGCTTAAGAACGACAGCCCGAGAGCCCGCAGGCTTAGCGTATTCTCCTATGTGGAATTTTCCTTCCAGCACATTGACATAGACAACCAGAATCTCCAGATGAGCTTGTACTCGAGCGGCTCGAGCTATGCCGGCGGCGTTATAGAATTCGACCTCTTTTACGATCCGGAGAGCTTTCACTACTTTGCCTCGAGCTTTGAGCCGGACAGCTACGACTGCGTGCGGGATGCGTTTCTGGGAAATTACCGGACCGAGACCAATCCCGTGGCCGTTGAAAGAGGCGAATGCGGCAACACCACGGAGCTCGGGGGAAACCACTGCGCTTCGCTGCATAAACGGCTCACCCTGGCTCCGGGGCAGGAGATCAGGCTCATATTCATGCTGGGGGTGGGGAGAAGGTCTGAGGGAGCGGCCATAAAAAATAAATATTCCGACCTCTCAAATGTAGACACAGCCTTCAAAGCGCTCAAGGAATACTGGAACGTAAAATTCGAGGCATTCCAGTGCAGGACTCCTCACAAGGGCATGGACACGATGATAAATACATGGACGCTCTACCAGGCAGAGACAAACGTGGTATGGTCCCGCTTTGCCTCCTTCATAGAGGTGGGAGGCCGCACCGGACTGGGCTACCGGGACACGGCGCAGGACGTCATGTGCATCCCGCATACGAATCCCGGAAAAACCAAGCAGCGCATCATCGAGCTCCTGCGCGGACAGACGAATATGGGATACGGGCTGCATCTTTTCGACCCGGAGTGGTTCAACCCCGACAGGGAGGCCAAACCGCCTTTTAAATCGCCCACCGTCATACCCACGCCCAATATGGCCGACGTTATCCACGGCCTGAAGGACACATGCTCTGACGATGCGCTCTGGCTGGTTTCCTCCATCTGTGAATACGTAAAGGAGACGGGGGACGCCGCATTTTTCGACCAGATGGTCTCCTTTGCCGACGGCGGAGAGGCTTCGGTCTACGAGCATATGAAGCGTATCCTTGATTTCTCAGCGGAGCAGGTCGGAGCTACCGGCATCTGCAAGGGCCTCAGGGCAGACTGGAACGACTGTCTGAACCTGGGCGGAGGGGAGAGCGCCCTGGTTTCCTTCCTGCATTACTGGGCGCTGCAGGAATTCCTGGAGGCCGCGCGTTTCCTCGGCAGGACGGCTGATTATGACAGATATGAAGCCGTAGCGGCCGAAGTGAGGAGGGCTTGCGAAGACAATCTCTGGGACGGCGGCTGGTACATAAGGGGAATTACTGCGAAAGGGGCCAGGATAGGCACCAGCAATGACGAAGAGGGCAGGGTGCATCTGGAATCCAATACATGGGCCGTGGTATCGGGCGCTGCGTCGGAAGAGCGCGGCAAAAAGTGTATGGACGCCGTAAACGATCATCTCTATTCGGAATACGGGCTGCACCTGGTCTGGCCGTCTTTTTCGAGGCCGAACGACGATATCGGTTTTGTGACGAGGGTTTACAGAGGCATCAAGGAAAACGGGGCCATCTTCAGCCATCCGAATCCCTGGGCATGGGTGGCGGAGTGCAAGCTGGGCCGGGGCGAAAGGGCGATGAAATATTACGACGCGCTTCTGCCGTATAACCAGAACGATAAAATAGAAATCCGTCAGGCCGAGCCCTATTCCTACTGCCAGTTTATCATGGGCAGGGATCATACGGCCTTCGGGCGGGCAAGGCATCCGTGGCTGACGGGAAGCGCCGGATGGGCGTATGCCGCTGCAACCAGATGGATGCTGGGCGTCCGCCTGAGCTTTGACGGCCTCGTCGTTGACCCGTGCATTCCGGGGGACTGGAAGGAGTTTGAGATAACGCGCAAATGGAGGGGCGCGCAGTTCGAAATCAGCGTATCAAATCCCGAAGGCGTGCAAAAAGGCGTCAAATCAATCACACTGAACGGAGAGGCCGTACAGGGCGCGATTCCTCCGCAGCCTGCCGGCTCTGTGAACAAGGTGGACGTAATCATGGGCGCCTGACCGGCAATTAAATAAAAATCCGTTTGCATACATTAAAGAGGAGCTGCCTTTAAATAATTTTGGGGCGGCTCCTGTCCGTTAACGCTATTTTCTAGTTCAGCCCGTCTTGGACTTAAGTAACGATACATAATTATTATATAATTCAATCTTAGTACGATAACTGATTGCATAATCTAAAGGAGTTTTTATCGTTTTATTTTTACCTATGGCGTGGTAAAAAACAAGGATGAAAATAATCACCCCTGTTTTTCACGATGAAGCTTTCCCGCTATCGGCGTTATGCCGGACAAAAAAATGAGTCCGGCTTGATGCCGGACTCAGCAATTTCAGATGATATTTTTGCACTGCGAAATTCTTTTATGGTGTAATTATTTTTTAGCGGCCAGGAAAGCCTGCGCCTGCTTGTTGGCTTCTGCGACAACCTTGTCGATGCCGTTTGCCTTCAGCTTGTTGATGAATTCAGGAAGCTTGACAGCCGGGTCAACGGTACCCGCGTTGAGAGCGTCTCTGTATTCGGTCACAATATTTCCGAGCGATGCGACTTCATTTCTGACAGGCTCCTGGTCGAAAGCCCAACCAAGGATCGGCACAGGTTTTGCTTCGTTGTTGAATTTATCAAACAATTCCCACAGGTTGGCAGGCTCGTTTGACATAACCGGGAGATTTGCAAGCTTGCCCATACCGGCTCTCCACGGATTATATGTTGCTCTCTTGTCAGTATCAAATGTAACGCGGCCGTCGCTTTCCTTGGTGTAATGAACACCCTCAAGACCGTACTCAAGCAGAGTGAATAAGGTGGAATCGGTGTTCACGAGGTTTAAGAACAGCAGGGCGCGGCCGGGATCCTTGGAAGCCGTGGAAATCGCCTGCATAGCGCCGCGGGCAGAGGTGGTTGAAATAATACCGGTCTGCGAGGGCTTGAAAACAACGTCTATTTTACGCAATGGGCTTACCTGGAATTCATAGCCGGGAGAATAGGACTGCGTGCCGATGGCATACAGTGCGGCATCCTGAGCTGCCGAGCGGGCGGTATTCATGGTCTGGGCATTTCCCATTTCGGGGCTGATATAGCCCTTCTGATAATACTCGCGCATCTTCTCAACAAATTTCTTATATCCGGGGGTCTCATATCTGCTCTTGATTTCTGTACCAGACTTGGTCGGGTCCACGCCGTCAAACTCGTAGGTAAGCAGAGAATTGCCGTCGATCATGTCGTTGCTGTTTACCATTCTCTCCATAACCGCCGGTTCGGGGTTGAGAGGATAGAAATTCTTGCCTTCGCCCTGCTTTATCTTTTCGAGCATAGGACCGAATTCATAAAAGTCTTTGATATCATCAGGGGTATAGCCATACTTCTTAAGCATATTGGTATTGAGGTCCCAGGTATTCTGCTGAGCGATTTCCTTATAGGTCGGTACAGCGTAAATACCCATTCCGTCGGCGCCCTCGGTCATGGCTGCATCGGCAAGCACCGGATGGAGCGAGCTGAAGAGGTTGGGAGCGTACTTCTGAAGAAGATTGTCGTCCGGGTTGTCAAGACGTACGAAAGCACCCTTCTTTGCCATGGCGGAATATTCGTCGTTGGGAGTCCAGGAAGAAGTGAAATAGATATCGATGGCATCCCCGCCGTTAATGGCGAGCTGGACTCTTTCGTCAAAGTTTGCCCACGAGCACCAGATCATTTCCAGCTTGACATTGATCTTTTCTTTCAGGTAGGCATTGACTTTTTCCATGACTGCCTTGTCATCGGTTACGGTGCTGCCATGATACATCCACTTCAGGGCAACTTCATTGGAGATGTCGGGTCCGGCGCTTGCGGCCGGAGCGCTGCTTTCCGCCGCGCTGGCGTTATCCGCTGGTTTGTCGGCGGCAGCCGGAGTGTCGGTATTTTGCGTGGCGCTCCCGCAGCCAGCCAGTACTGTGAACAGCATGAATACAGCCATGGCAAGAACTAGGACCTTTTTCATTTTTCTCATAGATTTTCCCTCCTTATTTTTTTGGCGGTATTTTACCGCAATTGTTGGACATGTAAGCTAAGGAACCGCATAATCCGGCGGATTCCTGAACCGGAGCATTGCCCCGGAGCATACCGGTAACAGGCTTAACCTTTAACAGCGCCGATGGTGAGACCGGAGATGATGTAGCGCTGGAAGAAAGGATAAGCGAAAGCAATGGGGATCACGATAATCACTACCAATGCCATGCGCAGGCTCTCCTTGGGAAGATTGGCCGCAATCCAGGCGGCCTCCGCCCCGAGCTTTGAGCTGTTGTTGGCCAGAAAATCGACCTGCTGCTGCATTTGAATGAGCAGATACTGCAGCGGGATGTATTTCGGTTTGGTAATATACAGAAGGGAAACAAACCACTCGTTCCAATAGGCCAGCATGTTCAGCAGGCTGATGGTGGCAATGCCGGGCAGCGAGATCGGGACGATGATCTGGAACAGCGTGCGGTATTCCCCGCTGCCGTCAATGGAGGCTGATTCAATAATGGCTTCCGGCACCGAGCCCTGGAAGAAGGTGCGCAGGATGATGAAATTAAAAGGATTGACCAGCAGCGGTATGATCAGAGCCGAATAGTTATTGTAAAAGCCCAGCATGTTTTTGCAAATCATATAGGTGGGGGCCAGTCCGCCGCCGAACACCATGGTGATAAAGCTGAAAACCGTGAAGAACCGGCGGTACTTAAAATCCCTGCGGAACAGGGCATAGGAATACATGATGCAAACCAGTACGCTGAACACCGTGCCGACCACGGAAGTAAAAATGCTGTTGAAAAAGGAACGCCAGAGCTGGTCGCCCATATCTATTACAAATTGGTAAGCATCCAGCGACAGCAAATTCGGCACAAAAGAGTAGCCAAGCTCACGGATGCTCGATTCAGCGGAAAACGAGATAATGATGACAAAAATATAAGGTACCACGCACAGCAGGGTGAAGAGACCGATAATGATATTGATGATAACTTCCCCGGGTATGCTCACGGAGCCCAGACGGGAAACGCGCCTTGATTTTACGGCATAAACCTTGTCCATTGTTTTCCCTCCTAAAACATGCTGCTCTCAGGATCGACTTTCCTGACGATTGTGTTGGCGAGCATGATGCAGACGAAGCCCACCAGGTTTTGCAACAGACCCGCCGCCGAGCTCATACCGATATCGCCCGTATTCATAAGCGCTCTGTATACATAAGTATCAACAACCTGCGTTGCCGGGAAAAGCGGTCCCGAATTCAGCGGCACCTGATAGAACAGTCCGAAATCCGCATTGAAAATTCGTCCCACGTTCAATATAAAAAGTATAATAATGATGGCCCTCAGATGCGGCAGGGTCACGTATTGTACCTCCTGCCATTTGCTGACGCCGTCGATGCGCGCGGCTTCGTACATGGTGGAATCGATGCCGGATATGGCGGCAAGATACAGAATACAGGAATAGCCGATATTCTTCCACAGGAACGAAATGGTGAGAATGTAAGGCCAGGCCCCCGAGTCGCTGTACCACTGGGTGGGAGCAATGCCCGCATTCTCCTGCAGATGTGTAATAAGACCTCTTTCGGGGCTAAGGAAGGAGAATACGAAATAGCTTACGACAACCCAGCTGATAAAGTACGGGAAAAACATCAGCGTCTGGTATGTCTTAGCCACAGCTTTACTGGTGATTTCATTGAGCATGATGGCGAACGCAACGGCAATCACAATACCTAAAATAATCCACAGGGCGTTGTACCCGATCGTGTTGCGGATCATTACCCAGGAGTCTGTGGTAGTGAACAGGAACTTGAAATTGTCAAAGCCCACCCACTTGCTGTGAATAATATTATTGATCAGAGAGGGCGATTTGGTATAGATCCTGTAGTTCTTGAAAGACAGAACGATGCCGAACATGGGCAGATAACGCAGCAGAAACAACCAGATTGCCCCGGGGAGGACCATCGTTGTGAGCATCAGTGTCTTTTTAGCGTTTTTATTACTGAACATCAGACTTCCGGGGGATAGTGATTTAGCCATGTCAAACCTCCAGAATACATTGGTATAGAAAGCTATACCTCTATACATAAATTTAAAGGTAACCCGGATTTCAATTGTCATTATATATTTGTTCCAAAAAAAATTCGATGAGTTGTTCTTGCCTTTTCTTGTTTGATTTTGGCATATTGGATTTAACAAAAACAAGTAAGCAATATAGGACAATTAATGCCAAAGTTGACCCGTTTTATTCGTCGTTCCCTGCCCATATAATTGTATTCATACGAAGAATATGCCCGCGATTTGGGTTTTCCGTAAAAATACTGAGTTTGAGGTGGGATGATCATGATCAAGTTTGGAACAGGCGGCTGGAGAGCTTTGATAGGAGAAGAGTTTACGAAGGCAAACGTTCAGATATTGTCACAGGCCGTAGCAAACATGATAAAGGCCAGGGGAGTCGACGACGGCGGATTCGTTGTAGGCTATGACAGAAGGTTCCTGTCCGACAAGGCGGGCAGGTGGATCGCCGAGGTAATGGCCGGGAACGGGATAAAGGTTTTCTATATAGATAAGGTAGCTCCGACCCCCCTGGTGATGTTTACGGTAAAATGCCTTCTGGCGCATTTCGGCTGCGCCGTGACAGCCAGCCACAATCCGGCGGATTACAACGGGGTGAAGATATTTACAAGGGGGGGCAGAGATGCCTCCGAGGATATTACCGCCGAAATAGAAGCTTTCGCAGCAAAGCTTTCCATAGCTGACGTGCAGACGACGGATTTTGAGCAGGGCCGTAAAATGGGCTCCATACTGTCTATCGATCCCTTCAACGAGTATATAGATACCATTCTCAATATGATAGACATCGAGGCAATAAAGGGCAGAAGGCTGAAAATCGTGCTGGACCCCATGTTCGGCGTATCCAAGACCTGCCTTCAGACGATTCTCATCACTGCCAGATGCGAGCTGATAGTCATCAACGACAGGCACGACACGCTCTTCGGCGGAAGGCTGCCCTCCCCGAGCACGCATACGCTGAACCAGCTGAGGAACATCGTCGTGGAAAGGGGATACGACATAGGCATCGGGACGGACGGCGATGCCGACCGTCTGGGAATTATCGACGAAAAGGGCGACTTCATACATCCGAACAGCATACTGGCGCTGCTGTACTATTATCTTCTCAAATATAAGAGCTGGAAGGGCGGGGTCGTAAGAAACCTTGCGACAACACACCTGCTGGATAAAATAGCGAAGGATTTCG
Source organism: Bacillota bacterium (assembly GCA_023415815.1). GTDB lineage: Bacteria > Bacillota > Clostridia > Acetivibrionales > DTU013 > JAEZJL01. The sequence continues at coordinate 17,043 of JAEZJL010000004.1, forward strand.
GGGAGGAATGCTACGAGGTTCCGGTGGGCTTCAAGCATATCAGCTCAAAGATGGAGGAAAAGAACGCCCTTATCGGAGGGGAGAGCAGCGGAGGCCTCACAATCCGCGGCCATATCAGCGGGAAGGACGGCGTCTTTGCGGCAAGCCTTCTCGTAGAGCTTTTGAGCGTTACGGGCAAAAGCCTGTCGGAGCTGCTGGAGGAGATCCATGAACAATATGGATATTATTACATGGCGGAAAGCGACATCAGGTTTGACTCCTCCAGGAAGGCCGAAATCGTGAAGCGGCTTTTTGTGGACAGGGAGCTGCCTGAGCTTGGCTGCGAGGTTGAAAAGATCAGCTATAAGGACGGGCTGAAGATTTATTTCAGAAATGGAGGCTGGATCGTCGTAAGGTTTTCCGGGACGGAACCGCTGCTGCGTATTTTTGCCGAAATGGACAGCGAAGAGGCGGCGGCTGAGGTGAGCGGCAGGATGAAGGGGTTCCTGCGCCTGGGGGATTAGCTTCCCTGCGCGCTGTTTTTGTACTCCATGGGGGTACAGCCGGCCACCTTTTTAAAGGTTTTGGTGAAGTAGGGTACGTCCGTAAACCCTACTTCACTTGCTATTTCGTATATTTTGTATTTGGGATTGAGAAGCAGCTTTTTTGCCTTTTCCACCCTTATTTCATTCAATATGTTTATGAAATTGTCCCCGGTTTCCCTTTTAAGCAGCTTGCTCAAGTACCAGGTGCTCACGTAAATCTCGTCCGCCACGGTCTTCAGGCCGAGGTCCTTTGAGTAGTTCGCCTTCATGTATTCCAGCGCCTTGCCGACAAGATATTTCGGATTGTTGCCGCCGTCCTCGCCGCTCTGGCCTTTGCTTTCCGGCGCGGCTACCTCCAGGCCGTAGTATTCCTTGACCCTCTTCTCGAGATTTATTAATATTTCCTCTCTTGAGCGTTCCTTTTTTATTTCCTTCACGGCCTCGGTGATGGACAATATGAGGTCCTCTGTCTTGACCGGCTTGAGCAGGAATCTGAAAGCGCCCTGACGGATAGCCTCCTGGGCGTATTCAAAATCCCTGAAGCCGGTGAGGATTATAAATTTGCAATCGCGCTTCAGGGCTTTGGCGCGGCTGATCATTTCCAGTCCGTCCAGGCCTGGCATGCGTATATCGGTGAATACCAGGTCGGCATTGGTGGCCTCCAGAAGGCTTATGCCCGAATTTCCGTCCTCCGCTTCACCGGCTATCAGGCAGCCCATGCTTTCCCAGTCTATCGTTTTTTTTAGGCCTTCCCTTATGATCTCTTCATCGTCGATTATCAGGACTTTTATCATACCGTTTCAGCCCCTTCCGGAAGAATGGCCGGCAGAATGATCGCCACGGTGATCCCTTCGGCGATCCTGCTGGATATTGTGAGCCCATAAGCCTCTCCGTATAAAAGCCTTATCCTTTTATGGACATTGATGATGCCGATACTGGAGACGACGGCGATATCGCTTCCGGCATCGGAGTCCAGCGATTTTGAAAGGCTTTGCTGCAGCCTGTGGAGGGTGATTTCATCGATTCCTATCCCGTCGTCGTGTACGTTAATAAAAATTTTACCTTCATCCCGGGTAATTGTCAAATCGACGATTCCGTTTCCAACCTTCATTTCCAGCCCGTGATAGACTGCGTTTTCTATAATCGGCTGAATTATGAGCTTGGGAATGGTGCACTCCATGATGCCCTCGTCTATTTTCGTCACAAGGCTGATTTTTTTGCCGAAGCGCTTCTGCAGCAAGAGATAATAGTTGTTGATATATTCGATCTCCTTTCCGAGCGTTACGTAATTTTCGTTGTTCCTGTTCAGGTTGGCTTCGATTATGGAAGACAGGGCGGATACCATTTCGCTTATTTCATTCACGCCGTTGATTTTTGCCTTCCAGTTGATGGAATCCAGCGTATTGTAAAGGAAATGGGGATTTATCTGCGCCTGGAGTGCCTTTATCTCGGCGTCCTTCGTGGCGATTTGCTTTTTGTAGACCGTATTGATAAGATTTTTTATTTCGAGCGACATTTTGTTGAACGTGCTGTAAACGTAGCCGAATTCGTCGTAGCGCTCCTTTTCGATGGTAATGCCTATGGAGCCCTTTTCCACCTGACGCATTCTTTTGATGAGCAGGTTTAACGGCTTTACGATATCCATATAGAAGAAGTTGACCAGTATGATGCATATGGGAAGCGTCGCCGCGCAAAGTATCAGGATAAGTTTGGCAATCTCGCGCACGTCCTTCAGCAGCACGTTGGAGGATATGGCCATCACCAGCTTCCAGTCGTCGGGCTGGATCGTGTCGTACAGGCAGTAGACTATGTCGTTTCCGGCATTAACCTCCTTCACCCTGGCGTTGGGAGTCGTCTTTATGAAGGAATCGAGGGACATACCGAAATTGACCTCGTAGGGCTTGTAGGAATACACCTCCTGCCCGCTGCTGCTCAGGAGACTTATGTTCTGCTTGGAATTTGAAATGTAGTTGTTCAATATCTCCGAAAGATACTGGTCGCTCACCTTGAAAATCAAAAGGCCCGCTTCCTGCTTGATTTCATTTATGTCGTATATGATTTTGGCTATGTATATGCCCGTAACCCTGCCGTTTTCATCCGATACGTACCAGACGGGCTTGCCGTTGCCCTTGCGGGCCCAGGCGTAAAGGTCGTCGATGTGGGAATAGCTGTCCGTGGTGGAGCCGAGGGACTTATTGACCTGGTATACCGTATTGCTTTTGGAAAACCGGACCAATATCTCGTTTATTTCACTTTTAAGAAAGAGATTCGACTGCAGATAATTTGTAAATTCGTTCTCGGCGATATAATTCATGCCGCCGTCCGACAGCCTCCTGCCGACATTGTAAATGGTATTGTCATACAGCATCTGGATGGAATACAGGCTGAGCTTTGTCATCCTGTCCGACAGGAGGTTGGTCAATTCCTTCGCGGAATTCTGCATTTCCCTGATAGCCTTTTCCCTCATGGTATCGGCATAATTGCGGTATCCGAAGTAGCCGATGATCAACACTGGATATACTATGAATATAACCGCTATCAGCATTAATTTTGTTTTTATCGATATCCTGCGGTAAAAATCCACCAAAAATACCACTTGATCAATGTCCCCTCAAATCAGAATCACGGCTAGCATTAATTATATTATATATCATAATCGGACACTATTTGTCACCAATAACTCACTTGATTTTTCCACAGTACGTTTTATAATGAATACTAGGAGGATTTGCCACATGAAAAGGACGCTTCGGGTTATTTCGTTGATACTTCTGCTTGCAGCCGCGGCTTTCCCGCTCACAGGCTGTACCGGGGGTGCAGCGGTTGAGGATTACGCTTCGCCTGATTCGGGATCTTCGCTGCCGGGTGCGGATGAGCAGGAGACCATCAGGGTGGCCAGTACCTTTACAGGCTCGGACCCCTATACTGCGGTATGGCAGCAGGTATTGAAGGACTTTCAGGCCCGGTTTCCGGAGATCAAGGTAATCGACGAGGCCACCGGGGCGGGCGGAGACGTGTTTAAAACCAAGGTTAACACCGACTTTGCCTCCGGGTACGAGCCGGATGTGACCTATGGCTTCAACGGCGCGCTCGGAAAGCCCATCGTCGACACCGGAAAGGTCATCACCTGGGAGGACGAGCTTAAGGCGGACCCTGCCTGGGCGGCTGATTTCAAGCCCGAATTCCTTGAGATGTGCAAGTATGACGGGAAAATATATGCGCTGCCCTTTCTCGGCTTTTTCGAAGGGATGTGGGTAAACAAGGATCTGTTCCACGACAACGGCCTTGAAATCCCAAAGACCTATGAGGACATCATCGCGGCAATACCGGTTTTCAACGAGAAAAACATAACACCCATTGCCTGCGCCTTCTCGGATGAGCCTCATTATATCATTGAAACCTTTATACTTTCCATGGGCGGCAAGGACGGACACGCCAGGCCTTTTGACCCTACCTGGGCCCCGGCCCTGAAGCTTATCGGAGATCTCTACGACAGGGGGGCCTTCTCGAAGGACGCCCTCACCATAAAGCAGGGCTCGTGCGTCGAGCTTTTCGCCGATAAAAAGGCGGCGATGCTGATCTCGGGCTCCTGGTCGCGCGGAAAGTTCAGGGATTACAACAACACGGTCGTCATACCGCTTCCGACAGTCCCCGGCGGCAGGGCCAATCCCACGGATATTATCGGCGGAACCGGGACCGGATGGTACCTGGTCGGCGAGCTGAACGACAAGAAAAACGGCGCGGGCATGAAGTTCATCAAATATATGACGCAGCCCGAGGTCGTCGGTAAATTTGCCGCGACGGCCGGGGTATCCTGCATCAATTACGAGGCCGGGGCGAGAACGCCTACGGAGCAGAGCGAAATAGACCTGATCAACAATGCGGCTTCGATCAGCGGAGCGGTGGGCGACGCGATGGGCCAGGAGGTTTTCGGCGCCATCTGGCATGGCCTGTCCTACGTAGTGACCGGCGCGAAGACTCCCGAGCAGGTGCTGGACGAAGCGGAAAAGCTGGTCAAGAAGTACAGGGTGCCGTAAAAGTCGCCGCTGCAAAGAATATTTCACCGGTTAACTGTATACGGGCTTTCTTTGTCCCTTGACATGCCTGTGCAATTACTATAGAATTTTTATAAATTGAAAGAATAAAGCGATGAGCGGGAGGAGTAGGCGGAGTAATCCGGAAGAGAGGAAGGTCCTTAGGCTGCGAGACTTTCCGGGATGAAACCGGCGAAGGTTGCCTGCGAGCTCTGCATGAACTGCAGCGGATAAGAGCCGTTATCTTCTTAAAGCAGCCCCGACCTTGCAGGAAGGGGAATTTTGGTGGTACCGCGGAGCAACCCTTCGTCCGAATAATTGTTCAGACGCAAGGGGTTTTTAATGAGAGGAGTTTTTTATGCTGATTTACAAAATAGTGGGTTTTGCATTTTTGATCGCCGGGTTTGGTATGGTGTACGGGGCGAAGAGCCTGGTGAAAAGGTACGGGATGGACAAAAAGGTGAACTGCAGCTTTGAGGGAGAGATGACCGAGGAGGAAGTTCAGAATTACAAGCTTACAAGGGCCTCGGTGAATGTAAAAATGCTGGGTCTGCTGGTGTCGGTGCCCGGGCTTGTGCTTATCGTTCTGGCTTTTAAATAAAATCGTTTTGCGGCTTAAATATATTGTATGCAGTATAGGCTGAATTAATTAGGAGGAATCAAAATGGACGAAAACAGGAACCTGGCCAAGACCTACGATCCGGGCCAGGTTGAGGACAGGCTGTATAAGAACTGGACGGAAAAGGGCTATTTCCATGCCGTGCCCGATAGCGGCAAAAAGCCTTTCACAATAGTCATACCCCCACCGAACATCACCGGCCAGCTGCACATGGGGCACGCCCTGGACAACACCCTCCAGGACATACTGATACGCTGGAAGAGGATGCAGGGCTACAGCGCTCTCTGGCTGCCCGGCACCGACCACGCCAGCATTGCGACGGAGGCCAAAATAGTCGAGGCCATGGCAAAGGAAGGCCTGACAAAGGATATGCTGGGCAGGGAGAAATTCCTTGAAAGAGCGTGGGAATGGAAAAAGGTCTACGGCGGCAGGATTGTGGAGCAGCTTAAGAAGCTGGGGAGCTCCTGCGACTGGGAGCGCGAGAGGTTCACCATGGACGAGGGCCTTTCCGAAGCGGTCAGGGAGGTATTTCTCAGGCTCTACAAAAAAGGCCTCATCTACAGGGGCGAAAGGATCATAAACTGGTGCCCGCGCTGCAGCACTTCGATCTCCGACGCAGAGGTCGAGTATGAGGAGAAGGAAGGCAGCTTCTGGCATATCAAATACCCAGTCAAGGACAGCGGCGAGTTCATCGTCGTCGCCACCACCAGGCCCGAGACGATGCTGGGTGATACCGCCGTTGCGGTAAATCCGGAGGATCCCAGATACGCCCATCTTGTCGGAAAGACCGTTGTGCTTCCGCTTATGGACAGGGAAATACCGATAATCGCCGACAGCTATGTTGACAAGGAATTCGGCACGGGCGCCGTCAAGATCACTCCCGCACACGACCCCAACGACTTCGAGGTCGGCCTGAGGCACAATCTGCCGCAGATAAGGGTTATGGACGACAGCGCGCATATGAACGAGTATGCGGGCAGGTATGCGGGGCTTGAAAGATACGAGGCAAGGAAGAGTATTGTCGAGGACCTGAAAAATCTCGGCCTGCTGCTGAAAACCGAAGCCCATACCCACAATGTCGGGACCTGCTACAGGTGCAGCACCGTGATAGAGCCGATCATCTCAAAGCAGTGGTTTGTAAAAATGAAGCCCCTGGCGGAGCCAGCTATTGAGGTTGTCCGCGACGGCACTATAAAATTCGTGCCCGAGAGGTTTTCAAAGATATATTTCAACTGGATGGAGAATATTCAGGACTGGTGCATCTCCAGGCAGCTCTGGTGGGGCCACAGGATACCGGCGTATTACTGCCTGAACTGCGGGAATATGATGGTCGATCGCGACATCCCCGACATATGCCCGAACTGCGGCAGCGCAAGGATAGAGCAGGACCCCGACACGCTGGACACCTGGTTCAGCTCGGCCCTCTGGCCCTTCTCGACGCTGGGCTGGCCCCAAAATACCGAAGATTTGAAATACTACTACCCGACGGACGTGCTGGTGACAGGCTACGATATCATATTCTTCTGGGTCGCGAGGATGATTTTCTCGGGCGTGGAGCAGATGGGCCGCGAGCCTTTTAAATACGTATTCATACACGGTATCGTCAGGGACGCGCAGGGCAGGAAGATGAGCAAATCCCTGGGCAACGGCATAGACCCGCTCGAGGTAATCGGTCAGTACGGGACGGACGCCCTGCGGTTCGCGCTGACAATAGGCAATTCACCCGGAAACGACCTCAGATTTTCCACCGAAAAGGTAGAGTCCAGCAGGAACTTTGCGAATAAGATATGGAACGCCTCAAGATTCGTCCTGATGAACTTTGACGAGGACATGGACCTCACAAAAGCCGACAGCGCCGGATTTACGGCAGCCGACCGGTGGATTCTCAGCAGAGTGAACTCCATAACGCGCGAAATGACCGAAAACCTGGACAGGTTCGAGACGGGAGTTGCACTCCAGAAGATATATGAATTCATATGGGAGGAATTCTGCGACTGGTATATAGAGCTGGTCAAGCCCAGGCTGTACGACAGGGAGGACGCGACCAGGCTTGAGGCGCAATATGTATTGAATTACGTGCTCGGGACCTCGATGAAGCTGCTGCATCCTTATATGCCCTTCATCACGGAGGAGATATATCTCCACCTGGTGAACGGCGACGAGAGCATCATGATATCGAGTTGGCCCGAATACAGGGAGGATTACAATTTCCCCGAAGATGAAAAGCAAATGGCTCTCATTATGGACGCCGTCAAGAGCATAAGAAACATCCGGTCGGAGATGAATGTCCCTCCGTCCAGAAAGACAAAGATAATATTTGTGGCGGGACCGGAGCAGGTTGGCGTCCTGAAGGCCTCGGGCAGATTTTTCGAACGGCTTGCCGGGGCCTCGGAAATATCCGTGCAGGAGGACAAGGCCGGCATTTCACCCGATGCGGTTGCCGCTATCGTGGCAGGCGCCGAGATTTACATCCCGCTCGAAGATCTGATAGATATCGATAAGGAGATCGAGAGACTGGTCAGGGAGAAGACCAATCTTGAAAAGGAGCTGGAGAGAGTGGGCAGCAAGCTTGGAAACGCAGGCTTTACGGCAAAGGCTCCGGTAAAGGTCATCGAAGAGGAAAAGGCCAAGCAGGCAAAGTATGGGGAAATGTATGAGAAGGTCCTTGAAAGGCTCAAGGCCCTGCAAAAATAATATTGATATTGCAGGATTTCAAATTGCTGCTTGCATTTTCATTTTTTCTGTGGTAGTATTACTATAAGATTTTTTAGTATTTAGCGTTGAAGCTTTTCGGAAAAGGCGTCGGATGCCTTTCTGGAAAGCTTTTTGTTTTATCCGGGTTTTTTAAGGAGGTAAGGCTTATGCTTTCAAAAGAATATACAAGCGCAGGTACTGTACCGGACTGCAGGCTGATCGGAAGGTGGTTCGACGAGCTGCAGCTTTACGTGGCACCTTCCTGCAATATGCTCTGCAATTTCTGTTCCAAGGGCTCGGACTGCATCTCCAACGGCAACAATCCGACCTGCCTGAGCAGGGCAATGACCCCGAGGCAGGCGGTCAACTGGGCGGAATTGTCGGTGGCAAGGGACAGTCGGATAAAAGTAGTAAAAATAACCGGCCCCGGCGAGCCGCTTTTCAATCCGCAGACCTTCGAGGTGCTCAAAAGGCTTAAGCCCAGGCTGCCCGGCATTATACCGGCGGTGAGCACAAACGGACTGCTCCTGGAAGAAAAAGCGGAAGAGCTGGCCCGGCTGGGCGTGAAAATGGTGGATATCGCAATAAATGCCGTCAGCAGCGACATTATGATGAAGCTGTATTCCAAGCTGATCCTGACGGGAAACGTGCTGGCAGGCACGCATGAAATGGCAAGGCTGCTGCATAAGGCACAGTTTGAGGGGCTGAAAAAGTGTCTCGGCTGCGGAATGGCGGTAAAGATAAATTCCGTCTATTTTCCGGGCGTCAACGACGAGGATATACTGCAGGTCGCAAAGGAATGCATAAGTCTTGGAGAGGTGTCAATGTGCATTATTTCAGGCTTCCCGGGAGGGAAGCTGGCGAGGCTCAGGCCGCCTTCCTTATGGGAAATGAACGATTTGCGGAACAGGGTGGGCAGGATAATTCCGGAGATACAGCTGAAAACGTTTTACCAATAAGGCTTATTCCGCGGACAGGGGGGATGCGGCGGATGGAATATGCTAAATTTTTGCTGGCAGGGCAGGATAAAAAATCACTTTCATATATAAGAAATACGCTTGTAACGGGGGGCCATGTTTTCATTGCCTATTCCGGCAACACATCCAATATATTAAGACATGTACGGGGACTTGAGCCCGACCTCATCATCGTGGAGGCGTCCGGCAGCTTTAAGGAGCTCAGGCAGTCCATCGAGGTGATTGACGAGGAGCTGCTGGCGGCCTGCATACTGCTGCTGGATTCAAGGAACGACGAGATATTTGATTTTATCAGAAGGTCCAGGGTCGTCACCTATATGGCAAAGCCGGTTTTTGAGGAGGTGCTGCTCCAGATTGCGGACATCACGCTTGCAAACTTCAGAAGGATAAGGGACTATGAAGATAAGCTCAGACGGCTGAACGACTCGCTCGAGAGCAGAAAAATAATCGAAAAGGCGAAATGGCTGCTGGTAGAGCAGGAAGGCCTGACGGAGCTGGACGCGTACGAGGCCATAAAAAGAAGGAGCAGGGATAACAGGATCGCAATGAGGGATATTGCCGAGGCCATCATACTTGCCAGGGGCGACGGCTTTACTGCAAAGCCTTCAAAAGACAGGCAAAAATGATGCCTGGGAAGAACGGACTTGCAAAAAGCTACGCCCGGAGCAAAAAAAGCGGCATAAAATTAAAAATACTATTGCATATATGAAGGATGTGTGCTAGACTAATTTCATAAATCGAATATTTCAGGGAAACGCGAGATTCTATGATGATTCTCACCTTCTCGGCTAAGACGCCAGATCTATTAAGCATATAGGTCGTGGCGTTTTTTTATATTTAAGGGCCAGAACTATAAATTTAAGAGGGAGTGAATGTATGAAAAAGCTTGAGGTTATCACAAGACCGGAAAAACTGGAGGATCTGAAGGAGCTCCTGAACAAATCGGGCGTTTTCGGGATGACAGTCAGCATGGTATCGGGCTGCGGGCTTCAGAAGGGCAGGAAAGAGATTTACAGAGGTACCGAATACAATATCAACCTGCTGCCCAAGGTAAAGGTCGAAATAGTGGTAAAGGACGATATCGCGGAGCAGCTCGCAGTGAGCATAGCCGACACTATTAAGACAGGGCAGGTAGGCGACGGGAAAATATTCATATACACCATTGAGGACGCTGTAAAGATAAGGACGGGCGAACGAGGGGAAAAGGCAATCTGATACTAATATTGTAAGGGGGTATAACTAATTATGAAAAGAAATCTTAAATTACTCGTATCTGTTATAATATTGACTATGATCATCTGCATTCCGTTTGTCGTCCAAGCCGCAAGCGAAGAGGACATCAACACCGGAGACACTGCGTTTGTATTCGCATCCGCCGTACTCGTATTCATAATGACTCCGGGACTTGCGCTTTTCTACGGCGGCATGGTCCGGAAAAAGAACGTGCTGAACACCATGATGAACTCCTTCGTCATTATGGCGATCATATCCGTGCAGTGGGTCCTCATCGGCTATACGCTGGCCTTCGGACCCGATAAATTCAGCTTATTCGGCGGCCTGGACTGGATCGGCCTCAACGGCGTTGGCGCGGTACCAAACCCGGACTATGCGGGAACCATACCGCAGACGCTTTTCGTATTGTTCCAGATGATGTTCGCCATCATCACTCCCGCTCTGATAACCGGCTCTTTCGCTGAGAGGATGAAATTCCCGGCATTTCTTATATTCATCGTATTATGGGCTACCATCGTATACGACCCTCTGGCTCACTGGGTATGGGGCGTAGGCGGCTGGCTGAGGAACCTGGGCGCTCTTGACTTCGCGGGCGGCACAGTCGTCCATATCAGTTCAGGTATCGCAGGGCTTGTTGCCGCGCTTGTGCTGGGAACGCGCAAGGGCTACAAGACGAGTCCCATGATACCTCACAACATTCCCTTTGTGCTGATAGGAGCGGCCCTGCTCTGGTTCGGCTGGTTCGGCTTCAACGGCGGCAGCGCGCTTGCAGCCAACGGACTCGCCCAGAGCGCCTTCCTTGTTACAAATACCTCTGCCGCAGCGGCAGCCCTCTCATGGATTCTGGTGGAGTGGATACACCACAGGAAGCCTACTTTACTCGGCGCGGCAACCGGAGCCGTAATAGGCCTGGTCGCCATAACCCCGGCTTCAGGCTTCGTGAGCGTCATACCGGCGATCATCATCGGAGCTGTGGCAAGCCCGCTTTCATACTTCGCAATAAGCTTTGTAAAAGCCAAGCTTGGCTATGACGATTCCCTTGACGTTTTCGGATGCCATGGCGTCGGCGGTATGTGGGGAGCTCTCGCCACCGGTCTCTTCGCCAGCAAGGAAGTCAATCCGCTCGGGAACAACGGCCTTTTCTTCGGCAATCCCGGGCAGCTCTGGATTCAGTTCGTAAGCATCGTGGCAACAATTGCACTGTCCGGAATATTGACCTTTGTTATACTTAAAGTCATATCTCTGTTCACCAGTCTGCGCGTGGCGGAAAAGGAAGAAGAGGAAGGACTTGACGTTACGCAGCACGGAGAGGACGCATATCCCGATTTCTCCGGCGGAGACTTTACTTCGATTGGCTCATAAGCGGCTTATAAGCATGATATTTAGTTACGTATACCGGATCAACCAAACAGCTCTAAATTCGCTTGGAAATCCTGACCGATAATTAAACCGGGCGAACCTGGACGCCAAATACAAATCGTATTTAGGCGTCCTTTTATATATAAACGAAGGGAAGGTCGGATGGAAATAGCAAGGATCATTAAATAAGAGCCATAGTTATTCCAATATTCATGTATACATAAGCTGTGAAATCTGCTATCATGGATGAAATATAATACTCCGGAGGCAGGATTACATGGATATTGCTGTAGACATACTTCTCGCGGCGGCGGCCCTGGCCGGCACCGTATACTTGCTCAGAAAACAGGTAAACCTTGGCATCGTCATGCTTCTGGATTCCGTCTTCATCGTGCTCATTGCACGCATGCCTGCAGACAGGGCGCTGCTTTCCGCCGTTAACGGAGCCCTGTCCGAAAGCACGGTCATGCTGATCCTTATACTGTTTCTTATAATGATGATAGAAAATATAATGCGAAGTACGGGTATGATACGGTCCATGACGGACAGCCTGAAGGAGCTCGTAGGAAGCAACAGGCTGGCCGCAGGCCTTCTTCCCGCCGTTATAGGGCTGCTGCCATCCCCCGGCGGGGCGCGCTTTTCCTGCCCGATGGTGGAGGAGACGGCCGCCGAAGCCGCAGACAAGGACAACAAGGCTTTTATCAACTACTGGTTCCGGCATATCTGGCTGGACGGCTTCATCCTTTATCCGGGCATCATACTGGCGGCCGGGCTGCTCAACGTCTCGGTGATAAGCCTGTTTCTCCGCCTGATACCCTTCATGCTTGTAAGCATACTGCTCGGAAGCGTATACGGACTGCGGCACGTCAAAAAAGTGAAGACCGTCAGGACAAAACCGGTGAAGGAAAGCCTCAGGACTTTCATAATTTCCATGCTGCCGGTCTTAACAGTAATAGCGGCCTACATAGCCCTTTTGAATGTCACGCCTTATTCGCTCGAGCTTTCGGCCGGTTCAATGGTGATAATACTGTTCGCCGTCAAAAAATATTCGCTTGCCGACATGCTCAAAACGGTACGCGACGCCTTTCCCCTGAAGCTGGTGCTCATAATCCTGGGTGTCATGGTCTTTAAGGAGATACTGCTTGAATCAGGCGCCATAACGGGCCTGTCGGGGTTTATGGACACCTACGGCATACCTGCGGCTATCCTGTTCATACTCCTGCCCTTTGTCGGAGGCTTCACCTCGGGGATAACCGTGAGCTTCGTGTCACTGACCTTTCCCATCCTGATACCGCTCGGTCTCGGCGAAAACCTCTGGTATGCGGCGATTGCCTACGCGGCGGGTTCTATCGGCGGCATGATCACACCGCTGCACCTCTGCGCCGTCATGACGGCGGACTATTTCAAGACCTCGCTTACCGCGCTGCTCAGGAAAATAGCCATTGCGGAAGCGCCGCTGCTCATAATGACCGCGGCGCTACTCCTGCTGCTATCCATTTGATGCCTGGCGCAGCATTTTGCAGATTCCGGCTGTGAGCTCCCTGATCCTGAAGAGCTCGCTTTCCTTATTTCTGGCCCTCCAGAGCTTCTTATACCCATCCGTCCAGTATTCCAGCTTTTCGGCAAGTTCCTGTGGCCCGAAAAGCGTTTCAAGCTCCTGCCCGAGGAAATGCTTTTTGATGGAGAGCATCAGCGCGTGCATCAGCGCCAGCCCTTCGGCGGAAAGGATAAGCTCGGACAGGTCCTGCCTTCTGTCCTCATAAACCTGGGTATAAAGGCCTGATATTTCATTTTTCAGATCTATGATTCTGCTGTAAGCCGATTTGATGTCGGCCTCTCCGCAATTCAGCATATAAGGCAGCATGCTGTCCTTATAGCCCCATGTGCCTGTATCCAGGCCCTTTTGATTGTAATACCAGAGCACGGTGACATACCAGTCGGTGATCCGCGTTCGGGAGATATCCCTGAGAAGGCCAACCAGCCTTCCGCTCCTGTCGCCGTACTCAAGCACTGATATTTCCTCGTCCGTAGGACGGTCCATATCCTCTGTATTCCAGGAAAGCCCGGCTCCGTATAGGACGCCGGGGATCGAATTTGCAAGCAGGTTGACATGGCCGAAATCGCCCCAGTCGGTGTTCAGCACTCCTTCTGCGCCGAAAGCGGCTCCGTGCGAAACCATGGCCTTTATATTGGCCGTACCCGTGTCCATGTCGTTGATCAGCCGGTTCCAGCCCTGGACGCCGGGGCAGACATACTGCCGCAGGCCTGTGTTCGCTATCAGCCTCACGCCTTCGTCCGAAACATCCGGACTGTAATCCCAGTTCAGGATTATAATGTCCTCCGGCACGTCCTTCACCGCTTCCGGATGCTTAAGAAGGATATCACCCCACATCATGACCGTTTTGCCGTGCCCTCGGACATAATCGGCGATCTTTTTTGCAAAGTCCAGGTACAGCCTGCCCTTGCCTATGGCCTGAGCCGCCTCCCTGTTTCTGCCGTTGCCGAGGTCGAAGGTCTCGTCGCAGCAGATATTGAATTTGTCCGAGGTGAAGAGCGGCATGAATTCATCCAGCATGCCTTTCACAAAATCGATGCTTGCCGGGTTCAAGGCATCCAGGGTGTAGTGAGCCATCCTTTCGGTCCACATAAAGGGAATGTCCGGCAGCGTCTCGAATTCATTGAGATGCCTGAAGGATTCCGAGGAAAGCGCGTGAAACAGGTGCCCGAAGGTCGACAGGGAGGGGACGAGCTCTATATGCCTGCTTTTGCAGTATTCGTCAAGGCGCAGGATCTCTTCGGCAGTAATCGGGTCCGAGTCCAGCCATATCTCGCTGTGGCCCCGGAAGGCGAAGGAGTGCTCTATGTAGAGCTGGAGCTGGTTGAGCTTGTAAAAGGACAGGCGGTCCGCCAGCTCCATGAGGGTATCAAGCGTGGGAACCTTTCCCCTGGTTATGTCGTGATAAAAGCCCCGGCTTTTAAATTTCGGACTGTCGTATATCTCAAGGCAGGGCACCGCCGGCGCATGGTTCCTGAGAAGCTGGCGCAGGGTCTGTATACCGTTGAAGAGCCCCTCGCCGTCCCTGCCTCTTATTTCAATGCCATCCTCATTTACGATCAGGCTGTAGGAATCCGTCAGGGGAGCCTTCATCAGTGCAACGACATTTTTTCGTATGCCACCGCTCCCCTTTGCAATCGCCGTATGGATACCCGAACTGTGCAATATCTCTTGCTTCAGCGATACGGCCGCTTCAAAATCCCTGAAATCACAGGCTGCATCCAGTATTATCAGCGTATCGGAATTTATTCTGAACGCGCCGTTTGTCGTCTTCATTCTTGCAGGCTTTGGAATCAGTACCATAATTCACACTCCGTCAATGTAGTTGATTCTATTCTAACTCCGCACCGCAAGCCCCGTCAAACATTTGAGCATAAAAGTGACAATCCGGCGCTCCCGGTGATATAATATAGAAGGAACGGCGAGTTCCAGGCAGGGGACGGTTCTCTTTTTTTGGGGGGACAGTTCTGCAAAAGAGACTAAAATTAAAATACTGTTAAAGATAAGGTGGCAATATGAACTACGGGTTTATCAGGGTGGCGGCGGCTGTCCCGAAGCTTAAGGTCGCCGACTGCCGATACAATACATTGCGCATAACGGAGCTGGTTAAAAGCGCCGATGAGGCGGGAGTGCAGATCGTCGTGTTTCCCGAGCTGTCGCTGACGTCGTATTCCTGCGGGGATCTTTTCCATCAGCATGCGCTGCTGCAGGCCGCGCTGGAGCAGCTTGAACGGCTGCTGGAAGCGACGGCGCCCCTTGAGACGATAGTGGTCGCGGGGCTTCCGATTGCGGCGGACAACCAGCTTTTCAATTGCGCGGCAGTCATGCAGAAGGGCAGGCTGCTGGGAATCGTACCTAAAGCCTATATTCCGGGCTATAAGGAATTTTATGAGGAGAGGTGGTTTGCTCCGGGCGGCAGGGCGATCAGCAGCACGGTACAATTGCTTGGATGCGAGGTGCCCTTCGGGATCGACCTCCTTTTTGAAGCCAGGGGCGAATATAACGTATGCTTTGGCGTAGAGATATGCGAAGACCTCTGGGTTCCCATACCGCCGAGCTCCTATCAAGCCCTGGACGGAGCGCACCTGCTGTTCAACCTGTCCGCGAGCAACGAGCTCATAGGAAAGTATGAATACAGGCGGGAGCTGATCGGCCAGCAGTCGGCGCGGTGCGTGGCCGGCTACCTGTATGTTTCGGCCGGGGTTGACGAGTCCACGACGGACGTGGTCTATGGGGGGCACGCCCTCATAGCCGAAAACGGCGCTTTGCTGGCCGAATCGGAAAGATTTGCGAGGGAAGGGCGGCTGACGGTCGCCGATATAGATGTGCAAAGGCTGCAGAACGACAGGTTCAAAAACACCAGCTTCATGGAGGCCGCTCCGCTGAAGAGCTTCAGGAAGATAGCCTTCACCCTCTCGGGCAATGGACGGGACGATTTAAAGAGATATGTCGACCCGCGCCCCTTTGTGCCCTCGGACGAGGGAGCAAGGGACAGGAGATGCGGCGAAATATTTGCCATCCAGACCGCCGGCCTTGCGAAAAGACTGGCGCACACAGGCGTAAAAAACGCCGTGATAGGCATCTCCGGCGGACTCGACTCGACGCTTGCCCTGCTGGTGACGGCAAAGACCTTCGACCTCCTGGGAATTCCGAGGGAAAACATTACGGCCGTTACGATGCCGGGCTTCGGCACAACCGATATTACTTATACGAATGCGGTCAAGCTGATCGGCGCCTTAAAGGCGGATTTCAGGGAAATAAACATCAGGGAGGCCTGCCTCAGGCACTTTGCGGATATCGGCCACGACCCGGCGGTACATGATGTGACCTATGAAAACGTACAGGCGCGCGAGCGCACCCAGATACTCATGGACATCGCAAACAAGCAGGGGGGGCTTGTCATCGGCACGGGGGATCTGTCCGAGCTCGCGCTTGGCTGGTGCACCTACAACGGCGACCACATGTCCATGTATGCCGTGAACTGCAGCATCCCCAAAACGCTGGTCAAATACCTGGTGCGCTGGGCTGCCGACAATGTCGCGGAGCGGGAGACGGCGGACGTGCTCTTAAGCATTCTCGACACCCCCATAACACCCGAGCTGCTGCCGCCCGACGAGGATGGAAAGATACGCCAGAAGACCGAGGATATCAT
>JAEZJL010000005.1 GCA_023415815.1 Bacillota bacterium
TATTTGTGATCATGTTATTTTTTGTTCATTGGCAGAAGCGGAATAAGGATATGCTTTGTTTACGAACTCATTTAGGGGGTAAGTACAATGACACTGAACGAAAAACTTAGAATGGTCGACGGATGGGCTGATTTTTACCTGAGAATTATGGGATTGGCGGAACACATGGAAATTGCAGACAATGGGAGATATGAGACGATGGGCCCGACGGGAAACACAGACAGCCCGTCCTCAGTCTACAATATGCGGCTCGATACTCTCTCCGATGATGAGCTGCGCAAAACCATCCGGGAAATAAGGGGTTTGAACAGGCATGCTTGGTGGCCTTTGGCAGCGTCAGACAGGGTTCTTCAGGCGATTCACGGGAAAATACCCGCTTATACGGTTGATGACGGTGAAATATACAGCATTCTAATGCCGAAGGACATGCCGTGTTATCCTGACGCCACAGGAGATGTAGAAATCCGGCGCGTCACTGCGCCAGATGATTTTAAGCTGTGGTGCGGCTTTATCAACACAACGGTAGGGACGATCTTCTTTGATCCAAAGAACCATTTCCACCTTGTGGAAGAGGGAAAGCTGAACAGCTTCCTGGGGTATGTCCACGGAAAGGCTGTGGGTATATCGGCAATTCTGAACAATGACGGTGCGGCTGCGCTGGAATATGTTTTCGTATCGCCTGGGTATCGCAAAAAGGGGATTGCCACTTCCCTTTGCCAACACGCAGTCAGGTATGCTTGTGAGGTCGGCGTGAAACACATCGTGGGCAGAGGGCGGCAAGATGGCAGTCGTCGCCTTATCGAAAAGTTGGGCTTTACTATAGTCACGACGGGATCGTCTTCGGTTGTGGTTGATTAGAGGATTTTCTATGGATAAAATCATATTTGCAAGCGGCGTTGCGGTGTTGAGGATGCGGAAATCATTTTACTTATGAGAATAAAGGGTACCAATTGTGGCAGAATTACAATGAAAAAGATTCATATTAGGAGATATAAAAATGAAAAATGAGAAATGGGAGTTGTCATCAAAACAGCGCGAAGAACTGCTCGGAACATTAAAAGCCCGCTTTGGGAAAAACATGAATCGGCATCAAGGTTTTGAGTGGGATAAAATACAAGCAAAGCTGGAAGCTGCTACTGAAAAACTGTGGTCACTTAACGAAATGGAAATGACCGGCGGCGAACCGGATGTTGCGGGTTTTGATAACAGGACGGGTGAATATATTTTTTATGATTGTTCAGCGGAAAGTCCAAAAGGCCGCAGAAGTGTCTGTTATGACCGTGAAGGCCTTGAGTCGAGGAAAGAGCATAAACCGGAGAATAACGCTATGGATATGGCGGCTTTCATGGGCATTGAATTATTAACGGAAGAGCAATACCGCGAATTGCAGAAACTTGGAGAATTTGATACAAAAACGTCAAGCTGGGTAAAAACCCCTTCTGATATCAGAAAACTCGGTGGGGCTATCTTTTGTGATCGCCGCTACGATACTGTCTTTGTATACCACAATGGAGCAGAATCCTACTATGCCGCCCGAGGCTTCCGTGGCTTGCTAAGGGTCTAGATTTTGTACAGACAATGAAGCGGAGATAGACAAAGGCTGATTTATGGGGCGGATTATGTGCATTATACGAGGTGAAATGCGATGGACAAATATACAAGAGAAGAATTAGAAGAAGCTCTGCAAATTGTTTCTTCAACTATCAGCAAATGCGAAAAAGCACAGGAAAAATTTGCGGAGGGTACCTCTCAGCACACACTCCTTAAGAACAGGATAAAAGCAATGTATATTTCAAAAGCATTGATAACAGATGAAAATGGCATGGACAAATATACAAAAGAAGAATTGATGGAAGCACTGCGGCCCGTAGCTTCAATTATCAGCAAATGCGAAAAAGCACAGGAAAAATTTGCGCAGGGTACCTCTCATCATACCCGCTTCAAGAATATGTTAAACGCAATGTATATTTCAAAAGCATTGATTACTGATGAAATTAGTAAAAGAGGTTGATTTCCGGTTTGCCGGTAATATTTCGACCCTAATACGCAGGAATGATATTTCTCTATTTCTGATGCATTTGTGCTTATTGGAATAATTTCGATTATATCTGTCGTTCTTTGTAGATGACGGGAATCAATTGATCGGATTGTAGCGGAAAGCCGACTTATGATATAATTAATTCCAGGCAGTTACATGGAATTGCGGGAAGGTTATTATACTTGCGGCGCAAGGAAAATAACTTTCTGAGGAGGAAGCGCGTTGGGCGGCAAATTGAACCGAAGTGATAAAATCAGGCTGTATACCGATAAAGCAGAGTTAAACCCGGTTGAAAAAAATAACAACATTGCTTTTATTAATGTGCCAACCACCAAATTCTCAATTCCTTATTCCAATTCGTTAAAAATCGGCAGAGATAACATGGATTCCAGATTAAATGAAGCAATGAAAAAGAAACTGACCATCGTGTCGGCTCCTGCCGGCTATGGCAAAAGTACGGCGGTAAGCAATTGGGCCCTAGGGAAAAAAGACAGCGTGAGCTTTACGTGGATTGCTTTGGATAAAGAAGACAACGAGGTGAGCGGTTTTTGGCACAACCTTCTGTATTCCATAAGCCGGAAGGAGAATTTTGCATTTTATGAGAAAATACCGTCGTTCTCCGTTGAAGCAATCATAAACTTTTTAATTAACCATATTTCTGAAGCTTCTACCGAGCATGTTATCATCTTCGATGATTATCACAACATAGATTCTGATGAAATAAACAGGTCCTTCGAATATTTTCTGGCATACCTGCCCAGGAATCTTCACTGCATTATTTTAAGCAGGTATTTCCCGGCCCTGTCAATATCAAAAATGCTTGTTGACGACGAGGTGCTTCAGATAGGTGTTAAGGATTTGCAATTTTCGCACGAAGAAGCTTGCACATTTCTTAATAAAGTCATGGATTTAAAGCTGTCCGATGAGGAAATGACGTCCTTGGAAACAAAAACGGAAGGCTGGATCGCCGCTCTGAAAATCGCAGCCCTCGCTCTTAAAAATTGTCCCGATAAAAGCACGTTTATCAACGGCTTCAGCAGCAGCAGAAATTTATCACAATACCTGTTTGAGGAAATTATTAATTGCCAGGAGGCCGCGGTTAAAGAATTCCTGATCAAAACCTCCATTTTAAAAAGCCTGAATAAATCAATCTGCGACAGGCTGACCGGCTTTGACAATTCCGAAGACATGCTGGAAACCCTTGAAGCCAATAAACTATTTATTATAAATTTAGATGAAAGCAAAACAAAT
The DNA here is from genome assembly GCA_023415815.1 of Bacillota bacterium. GTDB lineage: Bacteria > Bacillota > Clostridia > Acetivibrionales > DTU013 > JAEZJL01. Next base: position 3,290 of record JAEZJL010000005.1, read on the forward strand.
TACCGCTACCACAGTTTATTGTCGGATGTCCTTATCAAGCTTCTCAAAAAGGATTATCCCGGGCAAATAAATGAATTGTATTTGAATGCCAGCCGGTGGTACGAAGAAAACGGCTATTATCAGGACGCTTTCGAATGCTCGATAAGCTCGGGTAATCAGGACAACACGCTGAGATTATTGGAGAGCTATTATGCTGCAAGCCATTCGTCCATTCTCGGCCCCATAAGGCTTTGCCGCTATTTCGAGGCTATTCCCTATGAGATGTTCAATAAAAAACCGGATTTATGTATCAGGTACGCGTTAGCCCTTGCCGTTACGGAGCAGGTAAGCGTGGATGAGAAGGAATTGGCTGACCGGGGAATCGATCTGGACAGTACCCTTTTTGAAAGGTGCAAAGGTCAGGTGAATCTGGTGCGCAGTTATATCGCAATGAAATATGAAAATACGGTTGATTTGATTAAGTATTCGGAACTGGCTTTGCAGCAGCTTCCGGAATATGACCTCTTAGGCGTTAATCCTTGTATTACCCTCGGATACATTTATACTTCTCTCGGCGATATTAAAAAAGCTGAGGCATATATTGAAAAAGCTTTGTTAATCAGCAAAAAGGCGAGCTGTATACGACCCTATGAAGCGGCTGAATTTTTGATAATAAGCAATTTTTATTTAACCAGAATGCAATACCTGAAAGGCGAGCTGGATGAATTTATAGAGCCGGTGAACCGGTTAATACCTGAAACGATAGTACATAAGAATTGCATGTATCTCTGTTTGGCGGCCGCTTATTATGACAGGGGTGATTTCCGGCAGTCCTATGAAGCTATAACGAAAGGTTTGGAATTATATAATACTTACCAATACATTTTCTTTGATAAAGTGAAAAGTCTGGTACTGCTTGCCAGAATTATGCTCCATACGGGCAAAGCCCCGGAAGCCGCGGGCATTATGAATGAGATAGACGGCCTGGTAAAACCGGACAGCGGTAACCTGTTTGTTTTGCTGGAATTGCCTAAAATAGTTAATTTGCTGGCCTTATTGGGATTATCAGACCGTGCGGAAGCCTATATTGCTAAATTCAAGGACATTACATGCAAAGAAGCGGAGTTTGTTCTCGGTGAAGCCCAAGCAGAGCTTTTCCTGGCAAACGGCAGATATAAAGAAGCGGCGGATATCCTGGAGGCTATGAAAGAAAACGTGGATTTGCAGGAATATCCGGGTAAAAGAATTGATTTATTGCTATTGGAAGCAATGATACACGAGGGCTCCGGCAGAGAGGAGGAAGCCCTGGGGTGTATGAGGAAGGCATTCGAAACAAATGGCATAGAAAAATATTACAGATCCTTTGCTGAGAGAGGCAATGCAATGTATGATTTATTGATAAGGCTGGTAAATCATGCGAAAGCTGCTAATCATGCGGAATTGTCGGCAAAAGCAGAAAGGCTGGTTAAGAGCTTTGCAGCTGAAAATACAGAGCTTCCTAAAGACCGGCAAGTCGAAGGGGCCGAACAATTGAGCAGCAGGGAGCTGGAAGTATTAAAGCTGTTGGCCGAGGGCCTGAGCTACGATGATATCGGCAATGCGCTTTTCGTTTCTTTAAGTACGGTAAAGAAGCATACGGGGAATATCTATTATAAACTGAAGGCCAAGAACAGGATACAAGCCGTTAATATAGCAAAAGCAAACAAGCTGGTTGATTAGAACAGCTATCCGATTTTAACCTCAGGGAGAATTTTCCGAGGCTTGCGCTGGAGACCTCCCTCCGGGGTGCGTCAGGCAGGTATACAAAAGTATACCTGCCTGTTTTTTTGCGGGAAATCAAAATCATTATTTCGGCCACTTACGAATGCCTGCTTTGCCTGATAGTATGGAGTTGAGCTTGAAAATACCATACAGGGGTATTGTACACGCTGAATCCGGACGAGCAAAATATATGGAATTAAAATCAGCGATTACCTGCGGAAGGAGAATGACGATGAGGTCGGAAAGCTACAGGATAAACGGTATGACCTGCGCGGCTTGCGCCAGAGCAGTAGAAAGGGCAGCTAAAAAACTCGAAGGCGTAACCGAATCCAATGTAAACTTTGCCACGGAGAAACTCGGTATTACTTTTGATGAAACAAAGCTTACCGGGGATGACATAAAAAAGGCGGTATCGAAGGCCGGATATGAAGCCATAGAGGAAACCGCCGCCAGGGAAGTGGCCATACCCATTCAGGGGATGACCTGCGCAGCCTGTGCAAGGACGGTTGAGAGAGCCGTAGGCAGGCTGAACGGCGTTGAAAGCGCCGCTGTTAATTTTGCAACGGAAAAAGCAAGTATAAAGTATAACCCGGGCACAGTAAGGTTGTCCGAAATCAGGCAGGCAATTTCTAAGGCGGGCTACAAGGCCATGGAGGCAGAGGGCAGTTTCCGGGTGGACGAGGATAAGCTGAGAAAAGAGAAAGAGATCCGGATTTTATGGACCAAATTTATTATTTCAGCCGTATTTGCAGCGCCGCTTCTATACATTGCCATGGGCGCCATGGTCTGGTGGCTTAAATGGCCGATACCGGATTGGCTGAAGCCCATGCAGTACCCGTTTCTCTACGCTCTGGTCGAGATCGGGCTGGTAACGCCGGTTGTTATTGTCGGATACAGATTCTATACCGTCGGATTCAAAGCGATACTCAGGGGAAGCCCGAATATGGATTCCCTCATTGCGATGGGGACCTCGGCGGCCATTGGTTACAGCTTATACTCCACCTACCGGATTTTCAACAGCGATTTTAAGTATGTAAACGACCTGTATTTTGAAACGGCAGGCGTTATCATCACGCTCATATTACTTGGCAAATCGCTGGAAGCGGTATCGAAGGGAAGAACCTCGGAGGCCATTAAAAAGCTGATGGGGCTTGCGCCTAAAACCGCTGTTATCATTCGGGAAGACAAAGAGCTTGAGATACCCATTGAGGAAGTGGAAGCGGGAGATGTCATCCTCGTTAAACCGGGTGAGAAAATCCCTGTGGACGGCGAGGTTGTCGAAGGATTGACATCAGTGGATGAATCCATGCTGACGGGAGAGAGCATACCTGTCGAGAAAAAAATAGGCGACAGGGTATATGGCGCCAGTCTTAACAAGAACGGCTCTATCCGCTTCAGAGCGACAAAGGTAGGCAGCGATACCGCTCTGGCCCAGATTATCAAGCTGGTGGAGCAGGCTCAGGGCTCAAAGGCTCCCATTGCCAAAATGGCGGATATTGTTTCAGGCTATTTTGTGCCCGTGGTTTTCGGAATCGCGTTCCTGTCGGCGCTGATGTGGTATATCTCGGGCAAAGGCGCCGTATTTTCATTGACCATTTTCATTTCGGTCCTGGTAATCGCCTGTCCCTGCGCATTGGGCTTAGCCACCCCGACCGCGATTATGGTAGGCACGGGAAGAGGCGCTGAATACGGTGTTCTATTCAAAGGCGGCGAGGCTCTGGAAACCACCCACAAGATAAAAACCATTGTATTTGATAAGACGGGCACCATCACGGAAGGCCGTCCGGAAGTAACGGATATCATAACGGCTGACCTTGTTGACAGGAATAAGCTGCTGCAGCTGGCGGCATCCGCGGAAAAAGCCTCGGAACACCCTCTGGGTGAAGCAATCGTCCGGGGCGCGGATAAAGAGGGACTAACATTTATTAAGCCGGACAAATTCCACGCCCTGCCTGGACGGGGTATAGAAGCTGAAATAGAAGGCCAAGCGGTGCTTCTGGGTAATAGCAAATTGATGCTGGATAAACAAATTGAGCTCCTGAACATGAAAGCTGAATCCGACCGGTTGGCATCCGAAGGCAAGACGCCGATGTATATCGCTGTAAACAATCGGCTGGCAGGTATCATTGCCGTGGCGGATGTGATAAAGGAAAGCAGCGCAAGGGCTGTCCGTAAACTTCATGATATGGGAATTGAGGTCGTCATGATTACCGGCGACAACAGAAGGGCGGCTGAGGCCATAGCAAAACAGGTAGGCATCGATAGGGTACTGGCCGAAGTGCTTCCGCAGGACAAGGCGGATGAAGTGAAAAAGCTGCAGGCGGAAGGCAAAAAAACGGCGATGGTGGGAGACGGCATCAATGACGCGCCGGCATTGGCCCAGGCTGACATCGGAATCGCGATAGGCTCGGGGACGGATGTTGCAATGGAATCTGCGGACATAGTTTTAATGAGAAGCGATTTGATGGATGTGCCGGCAGCTATACAGCTCAGCAAGCGTACGATCAGAAACATCAGGCAAAACCTGTTCTGGGCGTTCGGATACAACATTGCCGGAATACCGATGGCGGCGGGCTTGCTATATGTTTTCGGCGGATCGCTTCTAAGCCCGATTTTTGCGGCGGCAGCCATGTCTCTGAGCTCTGTGTCCGTTTTGACAAATGCGCTGAGGCTGAAAGGCTTTAAGCCCTATAAATAAAATTATAAACGGAGGTAAAGTAATTATGAAAAAGCAAATCAATATTGAAGGAATGAACTGCGGTAACTGTGTAAGGCATGTCGAAAGGGCGTTAAAAGAGGTGCCCGGGGTTGAAGACGTTCAGGTGGATTTGCGCGGAAGGAATGCGGTTGTTGATACAAACGGCGCAGTGACGGATGCATTGCTGAAGGAAGCTGTTGATGACGCGGGATACGACGTAACAGGGATTATTGATTTAAAAAACGATACGGCGGATGGCTGCTGCTGCGGGTAATGGCTGGGAGGTAATCCGGCCGCGGACACAATGGCGAAAGGATGTGGATAATGTGGATGATGTGGATAACAGGTTTGCAAGCTGCGGCACCTGCAGCGCGTGCGAAGAGGACGAAGTGTATGCCGGCGGATGCTGCGACAGGACAACCAACCGGCCGGAAAAGATGAAGGCTTCGCTTGCCGCAAGGCTTAACCGCATTGAGGGGCAGATCAGGGGAATTAAGAGCATGATCGAAAAAGATGCATACTGTGATGACGTACTCAATCAAATTGCGGCAGTGCAGGCAGCCATGAAATCCGTTGGAAAGCTCTTGCTTGAAAACCACATGAAAAGCTGTATAGTGAGCCGTGTACAGGCGGGAGATACGGAAGCTGTCGATGAACTGCTGTATACAATTGAAAAATTATTAAAATAAGCGTTCAGGAGGTTTATATGAAATTTAATAAAATTGCCATACTATTACTCTTAATAAGCATGTTATCGGTACTTTCCGCATGCGGGTCCACCGACCTGGTAGCAAAGGTTGCCGTTACTTCGCTTGACGCATTGGTAAAGGCCATACCCGACGAGGTCGCACTTGATGATGCAAAAGGCGGCTGGGCAGTCAACGGGCTTGACGGCAAGGAAAGACTCATACTCAGCAAGGATTTCAGCAGCAGCAATCCCGATCTTGCAGTAGAGTTCGACGCAGCGCCGTTCATTAGCGCCGGCCTGGATGCTTCAAAGCTGCCGGCGGATCAATATACCTATGATGAAGCAGCGGGTAAAATCACCATGCCGTATGAATACGGGCCGGATAAGTTCGGAGGCAGTGCGGAAAAGTCGGCATTGGAAGCATTCAAGCAAATTGTTAAAACCCACAGGAGTATCATAGGTTATCACGAACAGGGCGACCATTACATGGTGACTTTGGATAAATACAACAACATATTTGCGTGGGCAAAGGATATGAGTACCAATAAAATCGATCTGGCATTCGCCCTTGACCCGAAGCCGTTGGTTGATGCAGGCGTGGATACGGGCAAATTAAAGGAGTGGGTATTCGCAAAGCTGCCGATAACGGACGAAGAGGGAAGACAGATAAAAGTGGACGTATTCATGAAAGGCTTTAATATAGGATAAGAATTGAGTGATTTTTATGGAAAAAGCGGGTGTCAAAAAAAAGCTGGGAATAGAAGGCATGAGCTGCGCCAGCTGCGAACTGAGGCTGGAGAACGGCTTAAAAAAAATGAAAGGCGTGTCGGAGGTTAAAGCAAGCCTGGCCGATGCAAAGCTCTATGTTACATTTAATCCGGATGAAACCAGCCTGTCGGAGATCATGGGGACGATAGAAAAAATCGGATACAGGGCGTTTGATAATGCTGATATCACCGGACCTAAAACGAATCAGAGCGTGAAAACGGCGGGGCGGACCGTCATACAGTTCATCGGCGTTGCAGTTGTATTGCTTGCCTTGCACCTCATTATCACGAATACGGTAGGATACAATTTCATACCCGCTATCGACCAGTCCATGGGATACGGCATATTGTTTGTTGTTGGTTTGCTTACGTCCATTCACTGCATTGCTATGTGCGGCGGTATAAACCTTTCCCAGTGTATGTCGTATAAACACTTTGGCGACAGCAAATACAGCCGCTTAAAGCCAAGCTTTTTGTATAATGCCGGCAGGGTTGTTTCTTATACAGTCATAGGCGGCATAGTGGGTGCATTGGGCTCAGTTCTGAGCTTTTCCGGAATGGCCAGAGGTCTGGTATCCATTTTGGCCGGAGTATTTATGGTGATTATGGGTCTGAACATGCTGAATCTTTTCCCATGGTTAAAAAAATTGAATCCAAGAATGCCTAAGCTATTCGGGAATAAAATTTACGGCTCCGGAGGCAGATACGGACCTTTTTATATCGGGCTGCTGAACGGACTGATGCCCTGCGGGCCGCTTCAGGCCATGCAGCTTTATGCGCTTGGGACCGGCAGCTTTTTTGCAGGAGCAGCGTCCATGTTCATGTTCAGTGCGGGTACAGTGCCGCTGCTGTTTGGATTCGGAGCATTAAGCTCTGTTCTGAGCAAAAAATTCACCGGTACGCTGATGAAGGTCAGCGCGGTTCTGGTAATGGTTTTAGGGATGGTTATGCTGGGAAGAGGTCTGAGCCTTTCAGGCGTTGCATTACCCGGGCTCGACAATAATGTGCAGTACGCACGGATAGAGGGGAACGTACAAATCGTTTCCATAGAGGTTCAGTCCGGTAAATATGCGCCTGTTGTGGTCCAAAAGGGAATACCCGTCCGGTTCATATTAAAAGCAGAGGCTTCAAACCTGAACGGATGCAATGATATCGTCATTATATCCGAATATAATAAAGAGAAAGCACTGCAGCCGGGAGAAAACATCATTGAATTTACACCGAAGGAAACAGGCAGCATTCCTTATTCATGCCATATGGGTATGATAAAAAGCAGTATACAGGTAGTGGATGATATTGAAAAAAGTAAAGCGGAGGCCGGAAAGAACTAAAATAGCGTTATATAATGGACAGGCCGCAAGTTCTATCCCGCGGCCTGTCTTTCTTTACGGATATGGAAAATAATTCCGGGCTACAGCAGACCTGCTTCGCGGACAAGCTTTATACACTGGGCGCGGTTTTTTACGCCCAGCTTGCCGTATAAATTTGTAATATGGTTCTTGACGGTTCTTAAGCCAATGCCGAGCTTCTCGCTGATTTCCTGATTCGTATCCGCCTGAACAATCAGCTTCAGAACTTTTTTCTCCTGCGCCGTGAGGGAGTCCAGCATTCCGTTGGCTGCAGCCTCGCCGCATTCTTCCCGGGCGGCCGGCAGGTTTTCATGCATCTGCTTTAAAAGGCTTTTGGCATATGCTTTCAGCACCAGTGCGTCAGGCTGATCGGTATGCTTCCTTCGCCGTGTTATGTAATATCTTAATAGCTTTGCCATGGGGGTGAACTCATCCGTAAAGCTCCTGATGTAGCCCTCTTTCATTGCGAGCCTGACGGACCTTTCCAGATAGTCTGTCGCGCCGGATGCATCGTCGGATGTATAGTCCAGCAGAGCCAGCAGATTCAATACCTCCGTCTGGCTGTGGAGTCTGGCTTTTTCTTCGGCAAAGGAAAGGAGCCTTTGCAGCAGAATCCTTGCGTCGTGCGTGCGGCCCTTGAACATCAGCACCCGTGCATAGACAATCAGTTCAAACTCCATTACCCTGTTGATCTCCGTGTGTATGTTAAGCTTTCGGGAGGCAAACCATTCCTCCGCCCCGGATATGTCTCCGTTATCCATATGCAGCCTGCACCTGAAGGCCTGGATCAAATAAATCCAGTGAGCCTTGCCGAAGCCTTTGAGCGCTTTTTCACATTCCTCCAGAACCTCAAAAGCGCCCTGCATATTCCCAAGCGCCCGTTTTATGCGCGCTATATCCACCATTGCCGGAACAAGGGCGCCCGGGCATCCGGCATTCCATGCCTCATCTTCAGCCTTTATCAGATAGGGCAGGGCCCTGTCAAGGCAGTTGCTTTCATAAAAGTATTCACCGGCTGCCAGAGGGGCATATCCGGGATTTTTCGATATCAGCTCCCTGTAGCTGCCGACCATCCTGCCGTACTGGCCGGGATCCTGTCCGAAATATTTTGCAACGCTGTTTATGGGACTGCGGTAGAAGTAGATATCCGCCGTATTAAAATCATTGTATTCCTGTATTTTGTAAAATCTGCTCCCGTTCGTCCCGGCCGCTGAAAAAAGCTGCAATACGAGCTCCACATTACCTTCCCGGATAAGCAGATTGGCCTCTACCTTGATGCACACCATACTGCTGTAGCTGTACCATTCGGGGCTTAAGGCATATTGGTAGCCTTCTTTCAGGGCCTTCAATCTGCCGATCCATTGCCGTGATATATCATACAGGCCGGTTTCCGCATAATACAGGGCGTAAATGGCGGCAATTTTGAAGCTGCTGTCCCTGTAACCGGCGGGCAGGCGCTCTACCCAGGACAGCAGTATGCCGAAATCATTCTTGTAGATCAGGTGGTCAATCTGGTGTTCAATAAGCTCAAAGGCTTCCCGGTATGAGCCGCCGTTCAGATAGTGCTCGACGGCTTCAGTCATCATGCCGTGTTCTTTGAACCAGGAACCGGCCCTTGCATGAAGCTGGGGAATTTCATCCGGGGCTGTTTCCCGGAGCAGCTCCCGAAGAAAGCTTTTAAACAGGTAGTGATACCTGTACTCCTGTTTCTGTCCGTTCAGATCCAGAAGAAAACCGTTTTTTTCATAAATCTCCTTGAGCAGCCGGTGTCCGCTGTGATACCCTGTTACGGCATCGCACAGCTCTTCCGACAGGGTATCCAGAATGGAGGTTTTTATGGCAAAGGCCTGCTTTTCAGAGGACCAGGTGCGGATCACCTCATCCCTCAGATACTGGCCGATATCCCGGCTGGAGCGTGACAGTGCTTCAATGGCATCATGCCCGCCGCCGCCTCCCATGGACAGGGTGACGGCTACCAGCGCTGCCGCCCAGCCCTCGGTATAGCTCTCCACCTTTTTCAGATCGCTAAGCTCAAGAGTAATTCCCCTTGCCTGATAAAACCTTGATATTTCATCCTCGCCAAAACGCAGGTCCTCTTCTTCCAGCCGCTGAATCTGCCATTTGATCCTGTGCCTGGCCAGCTCAAGCTCCGGTTCCGTACGGCTGATAAAAACCAGGTGCATTTTTGAAGGAATATAGTCAATTAGATAAGACAGCCCCGTCAATATTGAGGGATCGCTGATCAGGTGAAGATCGTCCAGGACAAGCAGAAAGTCGGATTGAACCTCCGACAGTCTGTCGATGATGATGTTGAGCTGGATATTGGCTTTTAACATCTCCCGGGAGGCAAGCACATATTCCGTATCTTTGCCGATGCCCCGGGCAATGCCGTCGAGCGCCGTGCCGACATACCGCCAGAAGGTGGCGGGATCATTGTCTCCTGCATCCAGCGACACCCAGGCATAGGACAGGCCGCATTTGCCCAGCCAGTCGAGAACCGCGGTAGTTTTACCATAGCCCGCCGGCGCAGTTACCAGAGTCAGCTTGCATTCCCGAGCATGCCCCAGCTTCGGCAGGAGCTTCTCTCTGCTGATGATATTCTGATTGATAGCAGGTGCATGAAGCTTGGTTTTCAGCAAGGCGCGGCCCTCCGTCCCGATAATAATATTTTTGTAGAGGTATTATGTTACTAATTATATTATCTTTCTTATTGCCGAAAATTTCAAGTACAAGCCGAATGGAATAGTCCGGCAGCCGCTCTGCCCATCCGGTAAATCCAAGCTCCATGGCTGCTCTTAGGTATGCAAATGCATTCTTCCGGGTCATTTCCGGTCCGGCGTTTCGCCTGAAGCCCGCAACATATATTTGATATTATTGTTGTGCAGCCTGCCCCTTAATTATATAATAAAACAAACAAAGTTTTCCTTTTAAGGTGCTGAACCCGATTTTTTAGCGATAAGGCTGTTTTACTTTTTTAAGCGAAGGGATTATACAATGGAGACAACGAAGTGTAAAAATTTCAAGGTGATAGGATATTTCCCCAATTGGCACGGAGACGTTGTTGAACAGATGGACTGGGAAGAGTTGACGCATGTCAACTATGCCTTTGCCATACCCACAGCGGAGGGAACAATCCGGGCTTTTATTGATAACGCCCTGGTGCACAAGCTGATTGAAACGGCGCACAGGCATCATGTGAAGGCCGGTCTATCGGTGGGCGGCTGGTCCTATGAGGAGGAGACCTTGGAGGGTACCTTTGTGCAGGCAACCCAGACCGATGAAAAATGCAGGCTTCTGGCCGACGGCATAATGGACGTGGTGGATGCATACGGGTTTGACGGCGTCGATATGGACTGGGAATATCCCAGAGAAGGGACATCCGCAAAACAATATGAAAGCTTTATGGCTTTGTTGCGGTCGGAGCTGACAAAGCGAGGGAAGTTTTTGACTGCGGCGGTAGTCGGTTACGGGGAAGCGGCCCTCGGACAGACCGCAGAGGTTCTCAGAATCCTGGATTGGGTCAATGTAATGGCCTATGACGGAGAGGGTGACGAAGGACATTCGCCCTACAGCTATGCCGTTGAGTGCGGAGAGTACTGGATAAACACAAGAGGGGTGCCCCCGGACAAGCTGGTTATGGGGATTCCTTTTTACGGAAGGCCGGATTGGCTTTCTTATAGGGATATCATAGCCGGAGACCCGGCAGCTGCTGCAAAGGATTCCATTGAAGCGAACGGTACGAAGATATATTATAACGGACTGGCGACCATTGCCGATAAAACGGCCTGGGCATGCCGGAATGCCTGCGGCGTCATGATATGGGAAATCACACAGGACAGCAGGGAAGAGGAGTATTCCCTGCTAAAGCAAATCGGCAGGACCGTTAGGCAGCATGTTCCAGATTAAAGCGTGGACGCCCGTTTTCCTTTGTTTGGCAATGATATGCTATTAAAATTCAACAGGCATTTTATAGAGCCATATAACGCTTATATATATATGCCGTTAAATATGGCAGAAATGCTTGATCATTATGGTACTATATAGTATTATTTTATATAGAAAGGAGGTACCTTATTGCTGAAAGAAACAAAAGGCGGATTTCTCATTTCACAAATCAAGCAAATCCAGGGGAGGATATTTGAAAGACTGTTGGGCAAGGCCGGTATCGAGGAATTCAACGGCGCGCAGGGCAGAATTTTATATGTGCTCTGGCAGGAGGACAACCTGCCGATCGTTGAGCTTTCCAAAAGGACCGGGCTTGCAAAAACCACGCTTACGAGTATGCTTGACCGTATGGAGGCGCAGGGGCACATCGTGAGAAATTTTGACAAGTCCGACCGCCGCCAGATAAAAATAACTTTGACTGAAAAAGCCGGGTCGATGAACGACGCTTACAAGCGCGTGTCGATGCAGATGAACGAGATATTCTACAAGGGCTTTTCCGACGAGGAGATAAGCCTGTTTGAAAGCCAGCTCGGCAGGCTGCTTAAAAATTTAACGGAAAGCGAGTAAATTTATGAATGAAGAAATAAAAAAGGAAATATCGGAGTTGCTGGAAAACTCGAAAACCGTCTTCGTTTCCTCGGTGGACGGGGAGGGGTATCCGAATACAAAGGCCATGCTTGCTTTAATGCACCGGGGAATAACAACGCATTATTTTTCAACTAACCTGTCTGCAAAGCGGACTCAAAGGTTCTTGTCGAGCCCTGGAGCCTGCATTTATTTTTGCAACGAAGCTCAGTTTAAAGGGCTTATGCTCATAGGCAGCATGGAGGTCTGCACGGACAGGGAGCACAAAGCAATGCTCTGGCGTGACGGTTTTGAGATTTATTATCCGAACGGAATCGATGACGAGGATTACTGTGTGCTGAAGTTTACTTCCCATAAGGGCAATTATTATCACGGGCTTAAAAACACCACGTTTCTTATGGAGGAATTTTAATATGAAACCCGGCGATTTAGCCGGGACTTCGGATGAAAATCGGGAGGGGAATTGCTGATGAAAGATCCGGAACGGGTAGCTAGCGTATTTATTGGCAGGCAGGGCGTTGCTTTTATAGGCTCGGTGGACGGGGAGGGCTTTCCCAATTTCAAAGCGATGCTGCCCCCGAGAAAGAGAGACGGCATCAAGGTATTCTACTTTTCTACAAATACGTCTTCCGAGCGCGTAGGTCAGTACCGGGAAAATCCGAATGCGTGCGTTTATTTTTATCACAAGGGCGTTATCCGTTATAAGGGCATTATGCTTAAAGGGCGGATGGAGGTTCTTGAGGATGAGGAAACGAAAAAAATGATATGGAAGGCCGGAGACAGGATATACTATCCAAAAGGCGTTGGCGACCCTGATTATTGCGTTTTGAAATTTACGGCTAAGGAGGCGCGCTATTACTGCGATTTGAAATCCGAGAGCTTTCCCGTATGAGCGTATTTTATGCGGCTAAGGCGTTGAGCAAAAGCGGTCTTTGGCCTTTACACAGGGGCTGGTATCGTCCATTCTTCATACAGTCTGCAAAAATCTCCGCTGACCGGCTGGTACAGAATGCCGGAGATTATCTATTTCTTTTATTTAAATTGTGAATTTTATACACTACGATTTGCATCTTGTCAGAGTTTGGTTGACCTGAATATAAGGCGATTATATACTACTAACAGAGGTGATTTTATGGTATTGACCGTACTTAAGAATGCTCTGATGGACAACGATTATGTTGATGTAAAATATCGTGAGCTGACCCCTACAATCAGCCGGATTATGGATTTGTGCAACAGCAGCTGCGGCTGGCTGCAGGGTGAAGACGGGGCGCAGGTACACAACATTGACATCAATGATATTTTGTACGTTGAATGGGTGGATGGCAAATGCTGTATTTGCACAAAAGACAGGGTGTACACCAGCGCCGTCACATTGTCACGGCTGGAAGAGCTGCTCTCTGAAAACAGCTTTGTACGGGTGAGCAAGGCGCTGCTGGTGAATGTATATAAGGTGCGATGGCTTTCGTCCGGACTGAATATGAAACTGGTCGCCGAGCTATTGAACGGGGAACGTGTAATTATCAGCCGTCATTATCGCGGAGATTTACTTGATGCCATTCATGCTATTGTAAAGGAGAAGAAAAAATGAAAAAGACTTCGCTTCTATATCATTTTGTATATGGGAATAAGGTCGTAACCGTATGTATAGTTTTTACGATAGCGACCCTTCTCGATATGATCCTCTGCCTGCTGAACGGCGTACCGGACATCAGCTATTGGCACCTGGCAAACCGGCTTTTATTGTGCAGTCTTATCGTTGCCAGCCTTTCCGTTTACAAGCATTTTGAAAGAATACCGCTTTATACGGTGATGCTGATTCACTTTGCGATTAGCCTCGGAATCATGCTGGCCTGGGTATGGCTCACAGGGCTTTACTCCGAGCTGCATCCTGACGCTTACCGTGATGCGGTCCGCACGATTTGCATCATGTATGGGGTTATAATTTCCAGCGGAATCGTCTATGACGTTATACGTACTGCGTGGGCAAACAGAATTTTGCATAGACTTTAAAAGTCGGGTAAGGCATTGTCATAACGTTTTTGTCTATAAGCATCGCTCTGTTACGACCTTGTGCTTGGCGCTGATGTTGCGGCGTAACCGCGAATCGGATTTCTTCTCAAAGTCCAGCCCCCCTCAACGAACGGCTTTATAAGGAAATTTGTTAAAAAGTTAGCATGCTGCAGAAAGATGCACTGTGCATGAGCGGTTTACAACTTTATCTATTTTTAGTAAGATATTTACCATAACACGACTGATTTATGCTTTGGAGATAAAAAAATGGAATTATACAGGAATGAAAAAACAGTGATACGTCCTATGGAGGAAAACGACATCGATTTACTGGTTCAGGGATTCCGGGAACAAAATTGGGATAAGCCCAGAGAGTTATTTGAAAGGTATTACGTGGAACAGACCTATCAAAGCAGATACGTTATAATAGCCGTCTTCGATAAAAATATCGCCGGATATGCGACCATATTGTCTTCTGCGAAAACAGGCCCTTTTGCCGGTAAAGGATTTCCTGAAATCACCGATTTCAACGTATTGATAAAATACCAGAGAAATGGGATAGGTAATCTGATTCTTGACGCAGCGGAAAGTATTGCGGGCCGGATATCGGATATTGTTTCGCTTGGTGTCGGGCTGCACTACGGATATGGGACGGCACAGAGGATGTATGTCAAAAGAGGGTATATTCCGGACGGTTCAGGCGTATGGTACAGGAATAAACAGCTTGAGCAATATAATGATTGCTGTAATGATGATGATCTGGTCCTGTATTTTTCAAAATCATTGAAAAGGGGATAGACGATGGGCTCAACCATGATTACTAAAAAAGAACTGCTGTATTTTTCCCTCAAAAACCAGCACCTGCTTGAGAAAGCCGACAAGTCAACGGTTGTTTCAGACTTGTGCGGACTGCAGGCCCAATTCGCCAACAATCCGAAATACGCTCTGCGCATACGCGCCGGAGATTTCCGTGAAAAGGATTGGGGCGATGGGCTGATTAAGCTATGGTCCTTCAGAAGCACGCTTCATGCCGTAAAAATCGATGAGGCCGGTCTTTTCCTTTCAGCAAGAGGAGTTCCGGATGCCTGGGACGACTTGCGGTGGGGATTGGAAAAGGAAATAAAAGCCTATTGGGCCGAGTTTATCTATGAGAGCATCTCGGAGGGCATAAACGGCAGGGAGGAGTTAAAGAAGAGCTGCCGGAAAAAGGGGATGCAGCCAGAGGTTCTGGAAAAGGTGTTTCACGGCTGGGGCGGATTGCTCAAGGAAATGTGCGATCGGGGTATGATTGCTTATGATATCGGTACGGCGAAGCGGTTTGTCATTTTGGACAGGCCTGAGCATATGAGCAGGGAAAAAGCCCGAGCCTGCTTCATCGAAAGATATTTCAAGGCCTTTGCCCCGGCCACGCTCATCGATTGCGCAAGCTTTACCGGGTATAAGAAGAGAGAGATACTCAAGCTCATCGAAGAATACGGCATAGCTCTGAAGAGCATTGTCTGCGAAGGCGCCGAATACTTTTATTTAAACGATTTAAGCGGGGACTGCAAGATACCTGCGTGTATATTTCTCTCCGGGTTTGACCAGCTGATCATGGGCTACAGGGATAGAAGCCGCCTGATGGATGCCGAAAACCAACGGGACGTTATAACGAACTCCGGTATCGTTCATCCTACCGTTCTGCTGGACGGCAAATTGCAGGCAAAGTGGAAAAAAGACGGCCCCAGGCTTATTATCACTCCGTTTGCAAAGCTT
The DNA here is from genome assembly GCA_023415815.1 of Bacillota bacterium. Lineage (GTDB taxonomy): Bacteria > Bacillota > Clostridia > Acetivibrionales > DTU013 > JAEZJL01. The sequence goes on from JAEZJL010000005.1 coordinate 18,830, forward strand.
TCGGAGAAAAAACGGAAGCTCATTACATCCGGCGGAAAGAAGCTCTTTTCGAAAGAGATAGAAAAGGTCGTATTTGCGGATTGACGGGATGCTGCATAAGGCGGCCTAGTCGTAAATGATTACGCTTCCGCAGGATTGCTCCCGGTATTCCTTGGGCGTCAGGCCGGTATACTTTTTGAAGACCTGGCTGAAGTGCTTGGCATTCCGGAAGCCGACCATTCCGGAGATTTTATAGATTTTGTATTGAGGGTCCTTCATCAGCTTTTTGGACATCTGGATGCGGTATTTGTGCAGGTAGTCGATAAAATTGATGCCCGTCTCCTGCTTGAACAATATGCTCAGATACCCCGGGGTGATGAATACCTGCTGCGCCAGCGTTTCGAGATTAAGCTCCCGGGAATAGTTTTTATGAATATAATTGATCGCTATGCTGACCAGATTATTTGCATTGTTTTGCTGGGCGCTCAGGCCGGCCGCCTTGCATAAAAAGTCTGAAACGATTTCCTTCAGCCTACTCATGGTTTCACAGGATACGATATTGTCAAAAAGCTTCATTTGCTCGTTCAGCATAGCCTGCATATCCATCTGCTCGTCAAGGCAGGACTGGATTACATTTTTTATGAGCATAATGCTGACTTCCTTGACATACTCCTTTTTCCGTACGCCCTGAAGCAATACGGAGTGGTATAGATCGTCGACCTTACGCAAAATGGATGCTTTGTCCACGGCATGCAGACTGTTGAGGATATCCGCCTCCTCCTGCGAGGGATAAAAGGATGTGTTTTGCTCCTCCCGAAGCATTTCGTCATAGGTGATAATTCTATTTTCTTCAAAAAAATGAGCCTTCCGGATTGCAGAAACAGATGAGGTATAGCTTTCGGGCAGGTCCTCGTAAGACTTCACAAAAGCGCCTATGCCGATCAAAACCTGCACATTGTATTTTTGCTTTAACAGCCTTCTCATTCTGTCAAAAAAATGTACCGGCCCGTGGGATGGAAATCCTGTTTTTGTGCTGCATAAAAATACGATGTAATCATCGCAGGCGAAAGGGTCCGTTATGACAGGGGAGGAGGCCTCAAGAGAAGACGCCGCATCCGCTATGCAGGACTTCAGAGAATCGGCATTCCGGGCATCGGAGCCTCCCACCTGGGAGCTCCGTTCAAGCACTTCAAAAACAACGGCAGCCAGGTTGCTTTCGGGGAGGTTGATATTGTATCTTTCAATCTCTTCGAGAATTCTGCCTCGGTTCTTTATATAGCCTTTAACCAGCTTTACCAGGAAGTTTTCCTTCACCTGCGGAAGGCTGTACTGGAAATAGTCTTCATAATAATCCAGGAGCCTGACTTTTTTGCGGGAGGCGTCCAGCAGCTCTTTTACGGTAAGTACGGCATAGAGTATATCGTGGGGCATGCACGGCTTGAGAAGATAGCTTTTGGCGCCCAGGCCCATGGCTTTGCGCGCATATTCGAATTCATCATATCCGCTTAATATGATGAACTGGATATCCAGCTTTTCTTCATGGATTTTTTGCATCAGCTCAAGGCCGTTAACGACGGGCATGTTGATATCCAGTATGACAATGTCAGGTTTCAGCGCATTTATGATATCAATGGCCTCCAGCCCGTTTGAAGCGCAGCCGCAAACCTCGATACCTTCTTTTTCCCAATCGATCGATGTGCTGATATCCTCTGCGATTTCCGTTTCGTCGTCAACGATAAGAAGCTTGTACAAACGAATACACCTCTTTTGCTTTGAATAAATTGCCTGTTATGCTTCAGCCGGCATTTTTAATAAAATCGTAACAGTCGTCCCATGGCCTGAAGAGCTTATGATGGAGAATTCATGATTTTTGCCGTAATACAATTCAAGGCGCTCCTGGATGTTCCGGATCGCGTATCCGTGGCTTTTCTGCGCCTTAATGCCCGTGCTGAAAAGCTCGTCGACCTTTTCAGCCTCCATTCCGACGCCGTTGTCAATGATCTTCAGGGTGATATTGTTATCACGGCGGCAGCCGGAAATCACAATCATGCCTTCCTTGTTTTTCGGTATAATGCCATGGACGATCGCGTTTTCAACAAGAGGCTGCATCAACAGATTCGGGATCGGGCAGTCAAGCAGGTCCTCGTCAAGCTGGATGATGTAGTTCAGCTTTTGCTTGTACCGCTTTTTTTGCAGCAGCAGATAATTTTCTATCAGCTCCTTTTCCTGCGCGATGGTCGTGAATTCGTTCCCCGAGTTCAGGATCTGGCGGAACAGCCTCGAAAGGGTGTAAATCATCTCACTGACCTCGGTGTCGCCCGACTTGCGGGATTTTCTGAAAATCGAATCCAGCGTGTTATATAAAAAGTGGGGGTTTATCTGCGCCTGCAGGCATTTCAGCTCCGCTTCCTTTTCCTTCAGCTGCGCCTTATATACTTTATTGACCAGCAGCTGTATGCTGTCCACCATCGCGTCATAGCCGGCCCCCAGCAATCCCACCTCGTCGCGGTAGCTGAAATTGACCCTCTCCTCAAAATCCCCCTCCTGCAGCCGCTTCATTGAGAGCAGCAGCTTATTGAAGGGCTTTGTAAAGACGGTCGAAACAAAGATAAACAACAGGTATATGACGATGATGCAGTTAAGCGTGATGATGAAGCCGGTGCCCAGGATGGTTTGAAGCTTCTGCCCGGTAACGGCGTCGGAAACCAGCGACAGGACTCTCCAGTTGCTTTTGCCGGTCCTGTTGTAAGCCAGCAGCAGGCTGCGCCCGTGCAGGGTCAGGCTGGCCCGTCCCTGCCCGTCCGAAGAGCTTGCCTTCAGAAGCTGCTGCATGTCCTCATCCGTGTAAGCCGTCCTGTTCGTGGAGCAAATAAGGTTGTCCTTGTCGTCGAATACGATGATATCGCTGCCCATTGTCCCTTTGGCCGTGCATATTTGTTCGATGGTGGATATGTTGACGCATATCATCATAAAGCCTGCCAGCGTCATCCTGTCGGTGTTCAGCAGAGAGCGGCAGCTTGCGATTTTGGGGTGCATGTTCACCTTGATAAAGCTGCCTGTGTCATTTCCAAGCAGGCTCCAGAAGGGATTGCCCTTAAAAGCCTCGGCTTTCCTGTAAATTGAGGTGGATTTTACTACGGAGTAATCCGTAATGCTGATGCTGCCGTCGGACGCCAGGTAATACGGAATGCCGTTATTTCCGTAAATCGATATAAAGCTTATGTAGCTCTTCGAAGCCAGAAGATTGTTGAGATAGCGCGTGGCATTGTTGAAAATCGCGGTTTCCTTGCCGGTAAGCTGCTTGGTGTTGGACTTGGACAGGGTAGTCAGCGACTGGAGCTCCGGGCTTATGACGATAAAGGTCGAAAGGTCGTCGATATCCTGCTGGAGAAAATCAATGCTGGCGCTGATCTGCTCGACGATCCACAGATTCGTATTGCCTATTTTGCTTTTGATATTCTGGATCGAAACCGAGTATTGATATATCCCCGTACTCAGGGAAAGCGATATCATGATGATCCCGAAAAGGATGAGCAGCTTGTTCCGGATATTCGTATTCATATAGAAATTCAATGTTTTGTTCAGCAGCTTCTTCAAGTAAATCATAGAAACACCTATTCGCCTGTCCGGGATTTATTCAATTATATTAATACTATACCACATCCCTATGGAAAATCAGGAGGTATTCTATTCCTTTCACAAAACAGGAACCATTTCGTTAAAAAGCGTACTATACTTTTTTTTGCATAAGCACTAAAATACAAAGCAGACTAGTCAGGTATACCTGCTAATGCACATTAGACCAAAAGGAGTGAATAGGGTGAAAGGAAAGAAGATACTATCCTTGCTGCTTGTCTGCGCCGTGGTTCTGAGCTTCGCAGCCTGCTCGCAGGGTCCTGCCGGAAACGGACAGTCAGCCCAATCCGGAGATACCGCTTCTTCTGCCGTCCAGCAGACCCCGGCTTCCCAGGAAGCAGGCGCGGTCAAAACCGTAGAGCTTTTTACAAACTGTCCTGACCGCAGCATCAAAGAAGGAAGAGTTGAAGACAAGTGCATTGCGGAATATGAAAAGGAAAACCCGAACGTAAAGATTAAGCTTGAAGTCCTCGAGGACGAGCCGTACAAGCAGAAGTTCAAAGCGTATGCGGCGAGCAACGACCTACCCGACCTGATGATGGTCTGGGCGTTTACATCCTTTCTTGCGCCGCTTGTAAAGAACGGCTACATTGCTACTTTGAATCCTGATGATTATAAGGACTACAATTTCCTTAATTCGTCGTGGGACAATTTTACCTTTGACGGGAAGCTTTACGGCCTTCCGAGATCGGCCGAGATCCACGTGGTTTACTACAATAAGAAGATATTTGCGGATAACGGACTCCAGATACCGAAGACCTTCGACGAGCTTGTTGAAATCACAAAGGCCCTCAGGGCGAAGGGTATCCAGCCCTGCGCAGTGAACGGCAAGGACAAATGGGAAATCGACGTGCTCATGGATAACATGTTTGCACAGATGATAACCGATAAGAATCAGACGCCGGATGTTGTTGCCAGAAAGACTAAATTTGCAGACCATCCCGAATATCTGAAAGCGGCTCAGGAATTCAAACGCCTGATGGATGCCGGCTTCTACCAGGATTCCTTCGCCTCGGCCGATTACGGCACCGCCCGCAATCTATTCGCTCAGGGACAGACGGCCATGTATTACATGGGGAGCTGGGAAATGGGAATGCAGACGGACGCCTCACTCAGCAAGGAGTTTATCGATAACGTAGATTGCTTCCCGTTCCCGCCGTATGCAAACGGTCCGAAACAAATCACCGACCTGGACGGGGTCTGCGCCGCGGGCTATGCGGTCGCCAAAAACGGCAATTCGGCAGAGGCGGTCAAATTCCTGAACTATATGATGAAGCCGGACAAATTCACAAAATACGGCTGGCAGGAATCCGGAATACTCTCCGCCCAGGATGTCACGCCGTTCAAGACAGGGAAGGAAACGCCGCTTCAGCTTGCGGTCCTCAACCTGTTCTCGGGAGCGACGTCTCTGAGCGGACCCCCGTACAATCAAATGTCCGCTTCCAGTCTTACAACCGATGCGCATGACCTTGTGCAGACCCTTGCAGCCGGCATGATCTCACCGGAGGATTTTATAAAGCAGCTTGACGATAAGGCCGACCATGCAAATGAACTGCTCCTGTCAGGAGCGGCGCAATAACATCCGGCTTACACCGGATGGCAAAAGGACAGCCTGATTTGTCCGCAGGCGGGAGGGCGCAAAACCCTCCTGCCTGTATAATACAAGGAAATGCAGGTGATTAGATGCACAGCATGATGAGAAATAAATCAACCATATTCCTTATGATTTTCCCCGGCATGGCGCTGTTTGTGTTTGTTATCTTTGTCGCCATTATCCTGAGCGTCTATTACGGTATGACAAACTGGACCGGAATAGGGGAAATACATATCATAGGTTTGCAAAACTTCAAGGAGATATTGTTTAAGGATGCCATGTTCTGGAAGAGCCTTTTAAACGCTCTCGTTCTGGGTCTTGGCCTGATCCTTATCCAGCATCCGCTTGCCATTGTATATGCGATTATTATCGACAGGATCGGCGGCCGGTGGGAAAAGGTTTTCCGGACTATCTTCTTCATACCGTGCGTCATTTCCGTGGTAGTCACATCCGTGATGTGGGTGAATATCTACAATCCGAATTTCGGGCTTCTGAACAGGCTGCTGGACGTTGTACATCTGGGCTTTTTAAAGCAGCAGTGGCTGGGAAACCCGAAAATTGTTTTATGGTCGGTGCTGGTTGCGCTCATGTGGCAGGGCTTCGGCTGGGCGATGCTGTACTACTATGCCGGACTCAAGGGCATGTCCGAAGAGCTTTACGAAGCCTCCAGGATAGACGGCTGCAATACGCTGCAGATGCATGCGAGAATCACAATCCCGCTGCTTGTGCCGGTAATCAAGGTATCCGTGACCCTGGCGGTCATATCGGCCTTAAAGCAGATGGAAACGGTTTTCCTGATGACGGACGGAGGCCCCGGCGGGGCAAGCCAGTTCCTTGCGAATTATCTGTATACAAAGGCTTTCGATTCGTATGAATTCGGATACGGCAACGCGATTTCCGTATTGTTCGTAATCGTCTGCATCATCGTGACGGCCGGCCTGAACAAGGCTGCGGCCAAATGGGACATCTATGAGTAACGGAGGTATTTTCAGATGGAAATAAGCCGGTCCGGCGCGCCTGCCGGCATAAGAAGCAATGCGGCGGGCCTTTATATATCGAAATATGCGACATACCTTGCCCTTTTGGCCCTTGCGGTTGTCCAGCTGTTTCCGCTTGTGTGGCTTGTGGATTTCTCGCTTTGCAAAACATCCGAGCTCTTTGGCAAATATATACTCAAATGGCCTTCGCCGCCTCAATGGAGCAACTATGTGACCGCCTGGGTTAAAGGGGACGTCCCCAGATTCCTTCTGAACAGCGTCGTCGTAAATGCCGCAACCATCCTTATCACATTATACCTTGTAATGGTTATGAGCTATGCGTTTACCAGAATGGAATGGAAATTGAAGAGCTTTTTTTACGGCTTCATACTTCTTGGATTAATGATACCGATCCATGTGACGCTGCTCCCGAATTTTTTTACGTTTGACGCCATCGGCATAAGGGACTCCTATCTCGGGCTTATCATACCCTATGTGGCTTTCTCCCTGCCCTTTGGCATATTCCTGATGTCGAACTTCATGAAGGGCAACCCCAAAGCGATAGAGGAATCCGCAGTTATCGACGGGTGCAATGTCTGGTCGATCGTTTTTAAAATCGTCCTTCCCCTGACCAAGCCGGCGGTCGTATCGATCCTGGTAACGACCTTCCTCACCAGCTGGAACGAATTTATCATGGCAGCGACATACCTTACAAGCAATACCTACAGAACACTGCCCTTTGCCGTGTACAATTTCGTGGGCGTATATTCCGCCGACTACGCCGTGCAGTTCGCTGTCATGGCCCTGACTGCATTCCCGGTAATACTGGTGTATATCATTTTCAACCAGCAGATGACCAAAGGAATCATTTTCGGTTCCGTTAAGTCCTGATTTCAAAATATTTATAGCAGGGAGGCAACAAAATGGAAACATCCGCAAAAACAGTCAATGAATTAAACAGCTTATTTTCAGCCTTTGAGGTAATCGACCTGTCCCATACGCTGGAAAACGGCATACCCAGATGGCCCACGCATCCCGGCTTCAAGCTGGAAAAGGCCTTTACCTATGAAAAGTGCGGGTATTACAACCAGACCATCCGCACAAGCGAGCATACCGGGCCTCACGTGGATACGCCCTCTCATATACACCGCGGCATGCTTTCGCATACGATTGACAGGGTTCCGGCAGGCTTTCTGCTTGCGCCCGCCGTTGTCTACGACATGGAGTCCCTTGGGCTTGAGGCGGGCGAGCAGGCCTCCGCGGCGGATGTGCTGGCGTTGGAGGCGTCCATGGGAGAAGCGGTAAAGGAAAACGAGATAGCGCTTCTCAAATACGGCTGGGACAGGTATTGGAAAATTGACGACGAAGCCGGATATTACGCTAAAAACGCCCCCGGACTGGACGAATCGGCGGTAAGGCTCTTCTATGAGAGAAGGGTAAAGGCTGTGGGCGGAGACACGGTGGCCTGCGAGCTGGCTCAAAAGGACGGCGAATGCAAAATTCAGTACGGGCATGACAAACTGTGGCTCCCAAATGGTATACTGATCATGGAAGCGCTCTGCAACCTTTCGGCTTTGCCTCACAGGTGCTTTTTCATGGCAATACCGCTGAAGCTTAAAGAGGGCTCGGGATCGCCCATCAGGCCGATTGCGCTGGTACCGAGGCGTAAGTGAAAGCCCGAAGGGTATTAAAAAGGCTGCACGGCAAGTCACAGTCTGCCTGAGGTTCATTGCAAAGCCTGGCAAGGACGAAGACTACGGATTATAAACAAAACTTATAAAGCTGGGAGGATGTATTATGGAAACAGATGCCGGTATGATTCAGGACTTAAACAGCATGCTTTCCGCCTTCGACGTGATCGATTTATCTCCGACACTGGAAACAGGCATACCCAAATGGCCCACACACCCCGGGCTTGTGCTGGAAAAGACCTTCACCCACGAGAAGGACGGGTACTACAATCAGTCCGTCAGCATGAGCGAGCACACGGGCCCTCACGTGGATGCGCCCTATCATATGCAGCGCAGCATGCCCGACCATACGATCGACAGGGTCCCCGCAGGCTACCTGCTTGCGCCCGCCGTTGTTTACGACCTGGAGTCCCTGGGGCTCAAGGCGGGCGAGCAGGCCTCCGCCGAAGATTTGCTTCGCCTCGAAGCGGGCATGGGAGACGCGGTAAAGGAAGGCGAAATTGCCCTCCTCAAATACGGCTGGGAAAAATACTGGATTATAAACGATGAAACGGGTTTTTACGGTAAAAATGCGCCGGGTCTGGACGAATCGGCGGTAAGGCTGTTCTATGAGCGCGGGGTAAGGGCCGTGGGCAGTGACACCGTTTCCTGCGAGGGGGCTGAGAAGGACGGGAAATGCACCTTCTTCGTAGGCCATGAAAAGCTGTGGCTCTCCAATGGAATACTGATCATGGAAGCGTTCTGCAACCTTTCGGCATTGCCGCACAGATGCTTTTTCATAGCAATACCGCTGAAGCTCAAAGAGGGCTCCGGCTCGCCCATCAGGCCGATTGCCCTGATCCCGAAACAGAAGTAGGGCCCTGCCTGATTAACTCGGCACAAAACCCCCTTTCAGGGGGTTTTGTGCTGAAAAATCTATTGAAGATGTATCTATTGAATATCAAAAAGCGTCTATTTCTCTTATGATATCCTCCGGAAGCTTGTAACCCGACGCCTTTGCATTTTCGGCCACCTGCTCCGGCTTACTTGCTCCGATAAGCGCGCTGGCGACATTTTTTTGCCTGAGCACCCATGCCAGCGCCAGCTGCGACATCGGTATGCCCAGCTTATCCGCGACAGCTCCGATTTTTGAGACACGGGAGAAGGTATCGTCGTTGATATAACGCTTGATGAATCCGTTCATTTTATCGTTGACCGCACGGCTGTCTGAAGGAAGATTTTTGATGTCCCTGTATTTTCCCGTCAGCATTCCCTGCGCCAGCGGCGAGAAAACCACCTGACTGATGCCGTTCTTTTCACTCACGGGGATAATTTCGTTTTCTATCTTGCGGTCCAGAATATTATACAGCGGCTGATTGACGACGATCCTGTCCAGCAGGTATTTGTCGGCGGCGCGCAGAGCCTCCTGAAGCTGGGCGGCCGTCCATTCGCTGACGCCGGCATAAAGTATTTTTCCCTGGCGTACGAGGTCGTCGATGGTGCGAAGCGTCTCTTCAACAGGCGTTTCAGGGTCGTAACGATGACAGTAGAGGATGTCTATGTAATCGGTCTTGAGTCTTTTCAGGCTTGCATGGGCCTGTTCGAAAACGTGCTTTCTCGATAGCCCCCGGT
>JAEZJL010000153.1 GCA_023415815.1 Bacillota bacterium
CTCGACCTTCTGTGTGTTGCCACCGTCTTCGCTTTGATGGAAATTTTGAATCCGGTAGCCGTCGCTTATCATAAATACTTCCGCCTTCGTCCCGGTCCTGTTTTTCGGCTGCTGTGACATATCCGGCAATTGGCCGGGGCCTGTCCCGCCCTTGCCCGCATTGTGCCGGCTGTATAAATCGGCGAAGATATTGAGCTGTGCGACGGAATCGGTTTTGATGAAATTGCCGACAAATAGATTAAACGACGTAGAAACAGTGGCGAATAAAACGCCCAGGAGTATAAGTATCATGACAAACACTCTTCGTTGAAAGCTCCGACCCCGTATAAATGTTCTATTCATCCTTATCACGCACCTTCAACCGGAATCCGAATCCCCACACCGAATCTATAGCAACATTGCCCGCCGTCAACTTTTTTCTGAGCCTCAACACGGTGTCATCCGAAGCGCGAGTCCGGATTTCGGCGTTGATTCCCCATATCCGGTCCAAAAGCTCGTCGCGCGAAACGGCCCTGTCATGATGCAGGACCAGATAGTTGAGCATGCTGTATTCATTTGGGGTCAGCGAGACGCCTGCACCGTCGACTGTCACTGTTTTTGACCTTTCATCGATTTCAATGTTCCCGAAGGACAAAATTCCCAAAGCGCTTTCGGAAGAGGAGCTCTTTTTTTCATACGCAATCCGCCGGAAGATGGCCTTTACCCGCATGACAAGCGAGATCGTGGAAAAGGGCTTGGTAAAATAATCGTCGCTTCCCAGGTTTATTCCTGTGGCATAGTCCAGCTCGGAATCCCGCGCCGTGAGCATAATGACGGGAACCGTACTGATTTTTCTCAGCTCCGTGCATATCGAAAACCCATCGGATCCCGGCATCATGATATCCAGTATTACCAGCTCGCAAGGGTTGGATATGAATTGTGCAAGCAATAAATCGCCGTTCTCAAATGCATCGACCCTGTAGCCTTCGCTTTCCAGGAAGATTTTAATGCCTTCCCGGATATTCGCATCGTCGTCCGCGATATAGATTCTCTCTTTTAAATCAGGCATCAGCTATTGTCCTTCCTTTTTTCCGCAAAAGATTACATGATCTATTTTACATCATAATAGCGGGAATTTTTCTGCAAAACGGTGGGAATTTTTACGTAAATTATACGCAATTTGCCGTAAGCATTTTATACCGGTTAATACCCCGCGCCCGTATACGCCTGATATGCTGCAAAGCTGCCGTGCGTCCCGAATAAAAAGCCTCTCAGGTGGATTCATTTCTGTGATAAAATGTTTAAGGAATATATTATTGTGGTAATCTTGAGTCAATATAAAGAAAAAAATGTCATAAAGCTTAACATTCTGCAGGACTGATCCCGGGGCTCAGATTTGCAGACATATATGCAACCAATATATAAAGATCAGGGGTGAGATTTTATGTTCGGGAGAACCATACGAAAGCCGTGCGAGGAAGCAGAATGCATTGTAAAATACGTAGAAGACTCATTGATCGGTAAAGGCGCCGCCAGTCCCGATGTCAGGTACCCCCTTCACAGCAGGGTTCTGAACCATTTTCAAAAGCTGCTTGACAACGAGGGCAAAATGTCCGGGGCGGCAAAAAAGATCCTTGACATTGCCAGCTCGTTAAGCAGCTTTGACGTCGGGATGTCCCACATTTCGTATCAGTTGATGGACTTTGCCGGGGAAATGGCTACCTTGAGCGAATCCAACCTGGCAATCGTGGAGCAGACTACGGCCAGCATGAGCCAGGTAAACCAATCCATCGAAACAACCTCGCAGACTCTGGACAGCCTTATGGGAGAATCCCGTTCGCTTATACTGAAAAACGACGAGAGCATTGGCCTGCTTGATGAAGTTCTCACGCTTAAAGACGATGTCGTGCAGGATACGGGAGTCATGGGGGTTAAAATACAGCAGCTCGTCGACCTGGCCGTGGAAGTCGGCAAACTGGTGGACAGCGTGCAGGCCATTGCCGGGCAGACAAATCTTTTGGCGTTGAATGCGGCTATAGAAGCGGCCAGAGCAGGTGAAAACGGCCGCGGCTTCGCGGTTGTGGCTCAGGAAATAAGGAAGCTTGCGGACGATACCAAGCACAACCTGGAAGGCATGCAGCAGTTTGTCAACCGCATCCACAGCGCCGCTCAGGAAGGAAAGGAGAGCCTGGACAACACCCTGGCATCCACAGGGCAGATGAGCCAAAAGATAGAAACCGTATCAGGTACGGTCGGCAAAAATGTGGAAATGCTGAAAAACGTGATCAAGGATGTGGATTCCATCCATAAATCCATGAACGGCATAGCGGTTGCAGCCGATGAAATCAATCAGGCAATGGAGGCCTCCAGCAGCGATGCGGAAAAGCTCAGCCATATGACCGCCGGCATACATAAGGACGCTTCCGAGAGCGTGGAGTTCGCAGGCAAAATATCGGAAATAGACGATCAGCTTTCGGTCATTGTCGGCGATATGTTTACGGGACTTAAAGGGGGCAGTCACGCCGTTACGAACGAAGAACTGCAGGAGGTCGTCAAAAAGGCCCGTGAGGCTCACGCCGGGTGGATGAAAGGGCTGAATAAAATCGTCGACGAGATGCGTACCTATCCTCTTCAAACCAATTCAAACAAATGCGCTTTCGGCCATTTTTACAACGCCATACAAATTGACCATCCCGACATTGCCGAGGACTGGAAGCGGATAGACGCAATCCACCATGAATTCCACAGCATCGGAGACAAGGTGATAAAGGCGGTCAGACAAAAAAATGAACAAGACGCGCGCCGGTTCTGCAACGAAGCCGGGGAGGTCTCGGGCCTCATCCTGGATACGCTGAGAAGGGTGGAAGGCAAGGTTGAGGAGCTCATCCGGCGGAAAATAAGTATTTTTGCATAAGGAGCTTGATTTTATGGTTATAAATGTTGATATAATGGAAATCGTACTTTCGCTGTCGAGCATCATCGATCTGGCGTGCCCGCAGCTGAACGAGCATCACGCAAGGGTGGCTCACATAGCCCGCAATATCGGGGAAACGGCGGGGCTGGACGAAAAAGCGTGCGACAATGTTTTTGTAGCCGCCCTGCTGCACGACTGCGGCGCATTGTCATTGAAGGATAAGATAAAAGCGCTGGACTTTGACGCAAGGCTTGAGCAGGGGCATTCGGAGGTGGGCTACAAGCTTCTGAAGCCGCTGAAATATTTCGATGAAGCCGCCGGAATCATCCGCCATCACCATGTATGGTGGAATAAGCCGAAAGCAGGCGCCGCAGGGCACGGAGACGTACCTGAGGAGAGCTATATACTGCATCTCGCCGACCGCGTGGACGTGCTAACAAAAAGAAATGTGGACATCCTGGAGCAGGCGGACGGCATCCGTGCGAAAATCGCAAAAGAATCCGCAAGGATGTTCAAGCCGGAGCTGACGGATATATTCCTTAAGCTTTCGGAAAAAGACGCCTTCTGGACGGGCATAAACGAAGCGTCCGGCAAAAGCCTGCCGGAAGGCTCCCATTATAAATGGGCAATGGGAAAGCAGGACCTGCTTGAAATCGTAAACGCGTTCGACAGGATCATAGACTTCCGGAGCCGGTTCACGGCAACGCATTCGAGGGGCGTCGCCATCGTTT
>JAEZJL010000033.1 GCA_023415815.1 Bacillota bacterium
GGAGGAATATTCCGGGGAACAGCTCGCAGCCTGCAATTTGTCGGGCATTTACGATAAGGTAGGCGACAAATGGAGGGAGCCGGTAAATGCGCCTAACGGCCTTTTTACAAAGCTTTTTTGCGACGATGAGCCGATGAGCGTTTTGGACGGGGAGGCTGCAGGCCATAAACAAGCCCTTGATTTAAAAACGGCGGTGCATATAAGGGAAACCGTCTTTAAAGGACGCGGGGATAACCTGGTGTCCGTTAAAAGCGAAAGATTTTTAGGGCTCTGGAACGTGCATCTGATCTGCATGAAATATTCCTTTAAAGTCCGAAAAGCGTGCAATATAACGCTGGAAACGGGCATTGACGGGGATGTGTGGGATATCAACGGACCTCATTTAAGGAATATCAAGGCCGAGGCCGGCCGCAGCTTAATTCTTCTGAATGCAAAAACCAATGAGTTAAATACGGATATCGCCGTAGCCGAGGCAATCGGTTGTGATTTTGCTCCGAAGCAGGAGATCGTGATCGGGGAAAAGTACGTCGTAAGGCGTCTGGCTCTTCAAGCCCTGCCTGATACGGAATATACCGTTTACAAGTACGTTTCGGTCTTCACAGGGAAGGACGGGCCCTCAAGCCCTGCAGAGGCGGCAGCCGAGTCCTGCCTGGTCGCCCTTGGGACCGGGTACGATGAAATACTCGACCGCAACCGGCGCATCTGGAATGAGCGCTGGGAGAGGTCGGATGTAAGGATAGACGGAGACGAGGAGGCGCAGCTTGCGCTCAGGTACAGCATATATCATCTGCTTTCCATAGCGCCGACGCACACCGACAGAGCTTCGATACCCGCAAGGGGCCTGTCGGGACAGGTGTACAAGGGGGCTATTTTCTGGGATACCGAAATGTTCATGCTGCCCTTTTTCCTGTATACCAATCCCGAGATTGCCAGAAGCCTGGTGAACTACAGGGTGCACACCCTTGACGGCGCAAGGCGCAAGGCCTCCGAATACGGGTACAGGGGAGCCTTCTACGCGTGGGAGAGCCAGGATACCGGGGACGACGCCTGCACCCATTTCAACATCACCGACGTCTTTACCGGAAGGCCGATGAGGACTTACTTCAGGGATAAGCAGGTGCATATCAGCGCCGATGTTGCATACGGCATCTGGCAATACTGCCTTTTGACCGGGGACGAGAGCATCCTGCTGGAGGGCGGCGCGGAGACCATCCTTGAATGCGCCAGGTTTTTCTTCTCCTATTCCTATTTCAACAAGGATAAAAACAGATATGAAATACTGGACGTCACCGGACCCGACGAATACCACGAAAGAGTCAACAACAACGCTTATACGAGCGTGATGGTCAAATACACACTGGAGGTTGCGGCAGCCGTACTGGAGCTGCTGAACAGAAAGTATCCGGCGGATTACGGCAAATTAATATCAAAGCTTGACTTTCATGGCGATTTATGTAATATAGAGGATATGAAAAAACTGCTTTTTGTTCCTGAACCGGATGCGAGCACCCATATCATCGAGCAGTTCAGCGGCTATGGGAAGCTGGAGGACGTTTCCTTAAGGGACTTGAAGGAGAGGGTTTTGAATCCGAACGAGTATTTCGGGGGAGGAAGCGGCATCGCCACCACCACAAAAATACTCAAGCAGGCCGATGTGGTCCTGATGCTGAACCTGTTCAGGGACCGCTATTCCCGGGAGGTAAAAAGGGAAAATTGGGAGTATTACGAGCCGAGGACAGAGCACGGCTCAAGCCTGAGCTCCTGCGTATACGCGATGCTGGCTTCCGATACGGGCAACTCCGATTGGGGCTATAAATACTTCATGAAAACGGCCACCATTGATTTGACGGGCGAGTCAAAGCAATACGTCGGCACCTTATACATAGGGGGGACGCACCCGGCCGCCAACGGCGGGGCGTGGATGTCGGCCGTACTAGGCTTCGCGGGACTGAGCTTTGAAGACGGGGCAATAGCAGTCAATCCGCGGCTGCCGGAAAAATGGGAAAAAATCGCTTTTAACATTACGGCAAGGGGACAGAGGTTTTCGCTGGAAGCGGGTAAAAAGGAAATCCGGATATGCTCGTGGGCCTCAAACACCGAGGACGTACGTTTCAATATCTGCGGCCGGCCGGAGGAGTGCAAAATCGGAGAGGCAATACAAAAATTATTATAAACATCATACGGAGGAAATTAAATTGCTCGAAAATTTAAAAGGGGCGATATTTGATCTGGACGGAGTAATCGTCGATACCGCCAAATACCATTATCTGGCCTGGGAAAGGCTTGCGAAGGAGCTGGGCTTCGCATTTACGCTGAAGGACAACGAGAGGCTGAAGGGCGTAAGCCGCGTGAGATCTCTTGAGATTCTCCTGGAAATAGGGGGGATAAGCCTCGGCGAGGCGGAAAAAGCCGCTCTGGCGGAAAAGAAGAATAACTGGTATGTGGATTATATCAGAAGGATGGATGAATCGGAGCTTCTCAAGGGAGCCAGGGAGTATATCCTGAAGCTCAGGAGCCGCGGCGTCAAAATAGCTCTGGGCTCCGCCAGCAAGAATTCGCCCATGATTTTGGAGAATTTAAAAATAGCGGAGCTGTTTGACGCAGTTATTGACGGAAACAAGGTGTCCAAGGCGAAGCCGGACCCGGAGGTCTTTCTCCTGGGGGCCCGAGAATTGGGATTGGACCCGGCGGATTGCGTTGTGTTCGAGGATGCCGAAGCTGGTGTAGAAGCTGCAAAGCGAGCCGGTATGAAGGTGGTAGGAATCGGTGAGAGGCAGATACTGAAAGAAGCCGATTACGTTGTGGCCGGCTTGTTTGAATTGCTTTAAGCTTCACGGCGCTCCGGGTGCACAGGTTAATAATCGGTTAATAAACGCCTCGGTATATATGAATCGGGTAAATGATAGTTTATAATTTAGGTATCAGGCAGGAGCAAGCTTCAGGCAGGGGAAGGCCTGCAGGAGCGCATCCGCAAACTCAATGAGGGGGTACCCGGTATTATGAATGAATCATTTAAAACGCGTTTTGTGTGGGTTGCGGCATTGATACTGGCCATAGGCTTGCTGGCTTCGGTATCGGTCGCCACGTACGGCTTTGTGAAGTCCAGGACCCAGGCCAACACCATTACGGTCACAGGCTCCGCAAAGAAACAGATAAAATCCGACTACGTAACCTGGAAGGGGTCCTTCAGCCGTCAGTCCAAAAGCCTGTCCGAGGCGTATTCCAAGCTGGAGGACGACCTTGTGATAGTAAAGGCTTATCTGAGCAAGGAAGGCATAAAGGAGGGCGACTACACCGTCTCATCGATAAACACCCAGGTGAATTACCTCCCGCTGCCGAACGGTTACATGTCAAGCCAGGTGGACAGCTACAGGCTCTATCAGGAAATAGAGCTGCGTTCGGGGGACATCGACGGCATAACGAAAATATCAAGGGAATCCACCAGGCTGATCCAGGACGGAGTACAGTTCCAGTCCAACCCGCCGATGTATTTCTATACGAAAATCGCGGATTTGAAGGTGGATATGCTGGCACTTGCCACCCAGGACGCAAAAAACAGGGCGCAGAAAATCGCAGACAATGCCGGAGCTAAGCTGCTAACGCTCAAAAACGCAAAAATGGGAGTGTTCCAGATAACGCCCATCAACTCCAACGAGGTCTCCGACTACGGCATAAACGACACGTCGTCGATAGAAAAGGAGATCATGTCCGTCGTGAACTGCACATTTACCTCCAAGTAGGTGTGTACATATTGCACAGAGGATAAATAAGGGCCCCGGGGCGTTAAACCCCCGGGGCCCTGCGCGTCCGGCGTTCCGCCGGATCGTCCGGATCAAAAACGAGGGCCGGAGCCCTCGTTTTGTCATCCTACTATTTTTTCTATATACCTCTTTATTTTCTTCGTGGATGTCTTGGCAAATTCCTCTTCGCGGACTGTAAAGCGGCGTATACGCTTGTAAAGCGGCATGTTCCTGTTGACGGCCTTGATTTCCGCATCGATCACCTTGAAGATCTCGTCCTTCGCCGGCTCCGCCTTGCCCAGCTTCTCCGCTATCATATCCTTTGCGGGCACTATCTGGGCGTATACGAAGGTTTCCTCGGAAGCCTCGTCCAGCTTTCCCCAGACCAGCGATTCCTGGATATACGGGCTTTTGTCGAGGCAGGCCTCCACCTCCTCGGGATAGATGTTTTTGCCGTTTTTGGTGACGATGACGTTTTTCTTCCTTCCGGTTATACGGTAGAAGCCGGAGCTGTCGGCCTTTCCAAGGTCTCCCGTGTAAAACCAGCCGTCCTTCATCACCTTCTCGGTGGCAAGCGTGTTTTCAAAATAGCCCAGCATTACATTGCGTCCCCTCACGACCAGCTCGCCGATGCCCTCGGAATTCGCCCCCTCTATCCTGACGTCGACTCCGGGCAGCGGGAGGCCGATGGAATCGTTGCGGAAGCTGCCCACCTGGTTTACCGTCACGATGGGAGAGCATTCGGTCAGGCCATAGCCCTGCAGCACCGTGATGCCGAAGGAGCGGAAGCCTTTGGAGACAACGGGGTCTATGGCGGCCGCGCCCGAGATGACAAGTCTTATCCTGCCGCCGATATTATCATGTATCTGGTGGAAAAGTTTTCTGCGGATGTCTATTTTTAAGACGTTATAGAGAAAATCGCTTATGAGAAGCCCGGCTTTCAGCTTTACAAGCGTGCCCTTGTTTTTGCCCGCCTGCTCCCAGATCTTCCTGTACATGCCTTCAAGTATGAGCGGGACCACCAGCAGTATCGAGGGCTTTGTTTCCCTGATATTCTTCGCTATGTGCTTCAAGCCCTCTATGAAGGATATGGCGCAGCCGTTATAAAGCATCAGCAGGAAGCCGCAGGTACATTCATAGGTGTGGTGCAGAGGAAGGATGGAAAGGGGCGAGTCCTTGTCGTCTATATATATTACTGAGCAGACGGCCGTGATATCCGTGCAGATATTCCTGTGGGATAGCATGACGCCTTTGGCGAAGTCGGTCGTGCCCGACGTGAACAGCAGGATGTTCATCTTTTCCGCGTCCACTTCGGCGTCCAGGAAGGAGCGGTCGCCCTTGGCCAAAAGCTCCTTACCTCCGGCTATCAGCCTTTTATATGACAAAAAGCCGTTTTCGTCCTCTTCCAGGTCCATATCGATGAAAAATTTGACGGAAGGCAGGATGGAAGCTATCTGGCGCATTTCCCTTGCATATTTCCCGGAGAAAATCACCGCGCTCGCTCCGGACCTGGAGAGGAGGTTTTCGACCTCGGCTGCCGGGAGCTCCTTGTCCAGCGGCACTATCATGCCTGTCCCGTTCACGGCGGCAAGGTATGTGACGCACCACTCATAGCGGTTTTCGCCCAGCACGGCAATAAACCTGTCCTTGAGCCCCATATTTATCAGAGCTGTTCCCAACGCATCAACGTCTTGTTTGAATTCCTTATATTTAATGCCTTTATAGCTTTCGTCCTTTGTTTTTATTCTGAAGGCGTCCTTCTCCCCAAATAGCCTGCAGCTTTGCTCAAGCATGTCTTTTAAGTCGCTGATAGCCCGCACCTTATAGATCGGGTTTGTCGACATATCTAAAACACCTCTTCAAAAGTGTGACTTGAGAGGCAAACAAAGGTTTCCTCCCTGTCTTACTATTATATATTATGTTTGAGATAGAAGTAAATGCTTAAATCAGAACCTGTTCAGCTTACGGGCATTGACCCTTCTGGAAATGATCCTGAGGACTTTTCTCAGTATGATGAAGAAGATGCACAGGGCTGCGACGCCAAGGGCAATCCTGATTAGGGTGTTGTCCAGCAGGTCGGCCGCTTTGTCGGTGATAACTGCCTGGGGCATCTGCTTTACGGATCTTGAAGCAATGAGGTCGACGGTGCCTACGGATTCTCCGTCTATCATGTAATCCACATAGCCGAGCTTATCGCCTACGTTGACAGGCGCAGTGATGTTATCATTTATATGAGGGATTTCCTTGACCTGCTGAGTCTGGTCCTTGGAAAGTATGGCGCTGGCCTCGCCCTTTGTGACGAGATCCAGCAGCAGGGTGTCCTCGGCGTCCTTCACTCCGACGCTTCTGTAGACCTTGTTGTTTTCCTGGAAGCTTACTTTGGAAAAATTATTGAAGCCGTAGTCAAGCAGCTCTTTAGAGAATTTTTTTACGTTGTCCGAAGCGCCGTCGTTCCTGACGCCCATGACAACGGCAATCAGCTCCATGCCGCTGGAATTGACCGCCGAGCTGACGAGATTGTGGCCTGCGGGTACGGTATATCCCGTTTTGACCCCGTTTATGACGTAGAGATCGTTTTTATCGCCCTGCATGAGCTTGTTGGTAGTGGCAAGCACGGGCCATTCGTCATGCTTATTTGTGGGCGGCATCTGAAAACGCGTCATGCTGACTATTTCCCGGAATTTCGGGAGCGTCATGGCATAGCGCGCTATTTTCGCGAGATCCGAGGCAGTGGTGTAATGCTCCTCCTCATGCGCTCCGCAGGGGTTCACAAAGTGGGTGTCCATTGCGCCGAGTTCTATTGCCTTCTTATTCATAAGGTCCACAAAATCCTGCCTTGTGGGACATAGGTTTTCGGCGATGATATTGGCGGTCTCATTGGCGGAGCTTATCAGTAGGGCCTCCAGGAGATTCTTCAGCGGAATCTGCTCGCCGGCCATGATCCCTATGTTGCTGCCGTCCTTCCCGATGTCGTTCACCGCCTCCTGGCTTGCGGTCATCACCTGTTCAAGGTCGCCCATTTCCAGTGCGAGGATGGCGGTCATTATCTTTGTGGTGCTAGCGGGGAACATTTTTTTGCGGTCCGCGTCCTTTTCAAAAAGAACCTTGCCGGACGCCGCATCTATGAGTATGCTGGATTCTGCTGTTATATCGGTTGGCTCTGCATATGCAATGCTGGTGAAAAGTAAAATAATCATTACGGGTATAAGAATACCTGGTAATTTCTTCATTAGTTCCTCCAGTGAATTGGAAATATCATTTAAAGTATACCAGAAAATCATTTAAAAATAATTAAAAAATTAAAAAAGTTTATAGAAAAAAAAGGAAATAAGACATTTAAAAAGAATTATATACAAATAATGGAGGAAACTATATGGCATTCGAATTGTTCGGCATGCAGGTAAATCTCAAAAAGGAAGCCGTGATCGCAGGGGCGGCGGCGCTGCTTTTGCTTGGCAGCATTACGGGTTATCTTCTGGTAAAGGACAACAGCGACATCATCGTGGAGACGCACGAGGAGAGGGCCGGTACGGCGCATGAGGCCGCGTCCGCCGCGCCCGAAGCGGCTGCCGCCGCTCCCGCTGCTTCGGCAGAGGCGGAAAAGGAGATAAAGGTGTATGTCACCGGATGTGTGAAAAGCCCGGGAATTGTAACGCTTGTAAAAGGGCAGATGATAGACGACGCCATAAGGCTTGCGGGCGGAGCCACGGCCGAGGCGGATATCGAGGGCGTAAACCTTGTATATGAGCTGAAGGAAAACGTGATGCTGCATATAAAGTCAAAAAAGGAGCAGGAGCAGCCTGATGCAAAAGACGGTACGCCGGGTGAGGCGGGAAAGGGCGTAAAGCTCGTAAAAGACAGCGGCGGCGCGGTTGTGAATGAAAACAGCGGCGGGGGCCCGTCGGGCGGCCTGGTAAATATAAACACGGCTTCGCCGGCCGAGCTTGACAAGCTGCCGGGCATCGGCGAAGCGACTGCCGGGGATATCATAGCCTGGAGGGAGAGCAACGGACCCTTCAAGAGCATACAGGATATTATGAAGGTGCCGCGCATAAAGGAGAGCAGATTTGCCAGCATAAAGGATTTCATCACCGTGGATTGACCGCCGGTCAAAGAAACACCTCTTTTTCGGCATAAATACGGAAAATTAATCGTATGTATTTATGAGAGAGACAAGGAGGTATTTTCATGCTTAAGAAGTTTATAATCGTTTTCCTTCTTTTGGCTATGACGTTTTCCTTTTCAGCTTGCAGCCTGCTGAACAGCGAAACGGAGCCCGAGGCTCAGCCGGACGACGCAGCCGTGCAGCCGGAGGCGGCAGCCGAACCTGCGCCCGCAGCCGACGCTCCTGCGGTGGCTCAGCCGGAGGCCGTACAGCCCGAAGGTGGTAAAACCGTAAAGGCGACGCTGTATTTCCCAGCGGAAGGCGGCGGCGCACTGAAAGCTGAAGAGAGAGAGCTTCAGGTATTCGGCGGAGCAATCGTAAAGGCGACGGTGCAGGCTCTCATAAGCGGCCCCAGGACAGAGGGATTGCACAGTGCCATACCTGAGGGGACAGCTCTCAACGGCGTCAATATAAAGGAAAAAGTGGCAATTGTCGATTTCACAAAGGAATTTATACCCGAAAGCGCGGCCGCCGGCGAGGCGGAAAGGCTGGCTATCGTCAACACGCTTACGGAAATAGCAGGAGTTGAAAAAGTACGGATACGTATCGACGGTAAGGATCTGACCGGGACGGACGGGATAGCGTTAGGCGACATCAGTCCCGTGGAGCTGGATGAAAACGGCTTCCCCGTGGCGGACGGCAGCTGAGCCGTATTTGTCGCTTTTTTCAGCCTGCCATCGACGGGAGTATGATCAGCGAGGCCACCAGATATCCTAGTATTACGAGGCTTAACGGCATTACAACAACAAGCAGGAACATCCTGCGCATTTTTTTATACCTGGTTTTCTTAAATCTTTTAACTCTTGTGTATCTCATAGCATAACGTCTTTCGTGGTAAAATATACCATATTATACCACGAAGGACGTCCGTCTTGTTATTGCCTGGAAATAGTTGCGCAAGCCTCTCAGGTTTTGTGCACGTCAAGCATGAGGCCCTCGTATTCGCTGATCACCTGTTTCACCGCAGGCAGGCTGTTCGTGAGGTATACCGTATCTCCGCCCGCATCCTTCTCTGTGGAGACGATCAGGTTTTTGGAGCGCAGCTCCCTTACAAGATATTGAATATCCTTCATATGCCCGCCGATGTCTACGATGGAGAATCTATCCATGATCCTGCTCCTTATTTGCTTTTTTTCTCGTCAAGCTGATTTTGTACAAGCGCGGCGAGATTGACCGAGCCCTTATCCTCAAGCTCCTTTATAAAAGCGTCGACCTGTGCCATATCCGTTATTTTGCCCTCTCTCAAGTTGTTTTCAAAATCGGTATAAGCTGCGTTCCTGTCGCTGGCTGACGCGGATAATTCGGTATAATTGGGGTAAAGCGCCCCATGAGGCGGGTATTTTGAGTTTTTATCCAGGAATTCCCTCGGATTTACAGCGGCGCTCCCATCAGGCGCAGAGGAGGGCGTTGAGTATTCGATGTTCGTGAAGGCCCAGTAGCCGTCCCAGTACATATAGCTCCTGTTCTGATAATCCATCCCTTCCGGAAACATGGGAAAACCGTTCTGGAGCACATAATCCTTATTTTCGATGCCGTACATCGTCAGCATATAATTCTCACGGCTTTTCTGCACCCAGTCGAGGAACATCAGAGCCCTGTCCGCGTTTTCCGATCTGGCGTCGAAAGCGATGGAACCGTTAAAGAAGAAGGTGCCCATGGGATTCTCCCTCTGCACGGTATTGTCGGGGTAAAGGTAAAAAATCCTCAGAGGGTCGGATTGCTGCATATCTCCCCCGTCTGTCGAAAAAGTCATATTGGTTGTTTCCTCGGAGGGCGGGCTGAGCAAGCCGTAGTAAACGAAGGAGGTTGTGTTTTTAAAATCGATACTTGACGAAGGCGCAAGATATCCGTTTTTATACCATGAGACGAGGTAGCTGACCGCCTTTTTGAACTCGGGCGTCTTTTCCCACGGTACGATCTTCATTTCCGGGTCGTCCCATTTGTAGACAAATCTCTGGAGGCTGTCGGCGATAACATATCCGGAGGCCCTCGAAAACAGGCTGAGGGTATCATTCATATTGGAAATGATCCCGGGTATCAGTTTTGAGTTGTCATCCTTCTCCGCTTTGAGATACTTTTCATAATCGTCATAGGTTTCGATTTTGTCTATTTTATATTTCTTCAGAAGCTCGGCGTTGACGAGTATGTATGTGCTGTTCGCCTGCGGATTCAGCGAGGGTACGGCGTAAAGCTTGCCGTCCACATTTGCGTAATCCAGCTCCTCGCTGCTGTACTTCGAGTACAGGGTTGGCGCATTTTTAGGGAACAGCTCGGTAATGTCCTTCAGCTTCCCCTCGCGCGCAAGCTTTGTGAAGTCCAGAGTATACTGCTCCGGCTGCGCGCAGACAAAGGCGTCATATAAACCGTCCGAAGCCGACAGCGTCTGCATCGTCTGCATGTAGTTCTGGAATTCAAGCCACTTAAAATCCAGAGTGACATGCAGGGTGGAGCCTGTCCGCTTTTCTATCTCCTCCTTCACCTCGGGCCAGCTCTTGGGCTGTGCTCCGGGGAAGCAGAAGGAGATGCTTACGGGCTTTAAATCCTCAAGCGCCACAGTGCTTCCGGGTATGAATTCATCTTCCTCCTTTACGCTGCCGCAGCCCGTAAATGCCAGAAGGAATGCCGCGAGAACCGATAATGACAAGAGCTTGATCAATAGGTTTTTCATATACATACCACCTTATTATACAGAATGTACCTGTCCAAGCCTTATATTACACTATATGCACAAAAAGTAAAGTAGAGGATTTTAAGCAAACCGGACGAAAAATTTATCCATAAACCGCTCTTTATTTGCTTTTTTTCTCGTCGAGCTGCTTTTGCAAAAGCGCGGCCAGGTTGGCGGAGCCCTCTTCCTCAAGCTCCTTTATAAAAGCGTCGACCTGGGCCATATTCGTTATACCGCCTTCTCTTAAGCTGTTTTCAAAATGGGTATAGGCTTCGTTTCTTTCCATGGTTGCTATGACCAATTTATCATAATTGGGGTAAAGCGCCCCGTGAGGCGGGTATTTTGAGTTTTTGTCAAGGAATTCCCTCGGATTTGCAGCGGCGCTCCCTCCAGGCGCAGGGTAGGGCGTTGAGTATTCGATGTTTGTGAAGGCCCAGTAGCCGTCCCAGTACATATAGGTACTGCTCTGGTAATCCATTCCGTCCGGAAACTCCGGAGAGCCATTTCGGATCACATAATCCTTATTTTCGATGCCGTAAATCATCAACATGTAATTCTCACGGCTCTTCTGCACCCAGTCAAGGAACATCAGTGCCCTGTCCGTATTTTCCGACCTGGCGTCGAAAACGAAGGAACCGTTGTAGAAGAAGGTGCCCATGGAGTTCTCCCTCTGCACGGTATTATCGGGGTAAAGGTAAAAAATCCTCATGGGGTCTGATTGCTGTATACCTTGCCCGGTTACCGAAAAAGATATGGTTGTTGTTTCTATCGAGGGCGGGCTGAGCAGGCCGTAATAAACAAAGGAGGTTATGTTCTTGAAGTCGGTATTTGACGAAGGCGCAAGATATCCGTTTTTATACCATGAGACGAGGTAACTGACCGCCTTCCTGAACTCGGGCGTCTTTTCCCAGGGTACGATCTTCATTTCCGGGTCGTCCCATTTGTAGACAAACCACTGGGTGCTGTCGGCGATAACATATCCGGAGGCCCTCGAAAACAGTCTGAGGGTATCGCTCATATTGGTCACGGTCCCGGGTATCAGCTTTTGACTGCCATTTTTCACAGCTTTGAGATATTTTTCATAATCGTCAAAGGTTTCGATTTTGTCTATGTTATATTTCTTCAGAAGCTCGGCGTTGACATATATATAGG
>JAEZJL010000218.1 GCA_023415815.1 Bacillota bacterium
TAAATGGACAAATGAAAATGTTGACACAGCCGTTTTTGATACGCTTGTAGAAAGAAGTAAGTTGTTCAGCTTTAGCAATGTTTATCTATATATTTTCGCAAAAACAGGCTTTACCAAAGGATGTATAGATAAGGCAAAAGATTTTGGCAATGTGAAGCTAGTTACTTTTGATGAAATGATTAAATAAAATGATAAATTCAATAAATATAAAACGCTTCCGGGGGCGGACACCCCCGAAAGCAGTAAAAGATATAAGCGCCAGCAGGCAGCTCATCCGACACCTTCCCGAATCAGTTCCGCACATTCGTCTTCCCGCAGACTCAGTACGGATTCAGCCATGCTGCTTCTTGCTTTATCATAGGCATTGAATAGCAGCTCCGCGCGCCGCCGGTTGGCGTAGACCTTCCAGTAGCTGCAGAAAAGACAATTCCTGCCCTTATGCTCAATAAATCCTTCCACGTCCTCCACGGGCATACCGAGGAAGACTCCCACCTCGTGCGGGCAGAGGGCTTCAAAATGCCGCTTCAGTAGCTGAAGCTTCTGTTCCAGGCCGCCCGAGAATTCATACCCCATTTTCTCCAGAAACGGCTGGTTGCGCCTGTGGCTCACATACCACTCAAGTATCTTTTTGCGATAAAGCAGCACCACGATGCAGGTATCCTCATTTTTCAGTTCAAACTGCTCCAGCCTGAAAATATCGCATATCTCCGCCCCGTGCTGCCTCCACAGGACCATGGTGTTTCTTCCGCCTGCGTTGAAAATCATAAGGGAGGACGGCTTTTTTCCTTTAATGGTCGGCGCAGCGGCAAAGGCGACCATCGACTTGAGATATTCCCTGCCATTCATGCCGTTTAAAGCCTCTGCAAACCTTAACCCCAGTTCTCTGTCCATATCGGCGTCACCTGTTTCTCGTTCCGGTCGAATCAGGCTGACGCCAGCTTCTCCCCTAATTTTTTGCAGGCATCAACGCCTTCGTCGTCGGGAGTGTTCTGTATTTTCAAGCCTTCTTCAATGAGATTGACTCCAGCCTGTTTCATTCTTTCTTCCCAGTCTGCCATCCACTGGCCGTCTCCCCAGTCATAGGACCCGAACAGGGCCATTTTCTTGCCTTCAAGCTTTTCCTTTTCGAGCCCGGCTACAAAAGGCTCCATCTCGTCTTCCTCCAGAACCTCGCAGCCCATGCAGGCGCAGCCGAGTGCAACGGCGTCCGCGTTCAGGACGTCTTCTCTTTTGGCCTTATCCACGCTGAGCAAATTGACCTCGACCCCTTCGGACTTCGCGCCCTCTGCAATGGCAACCGCCATTTTCTGCGTATTTCCGGTCCCGCTCCAATAGATGACCGTTATTTTTTTCATTAAAAATCCCCCTCCTCAAAAGAGTCCATTATGTATTTTAAATTCTCAGACAATTTCTTTCAGCTGCTTCAGCGTTTCCTCAAAGGAATTTCCGCTGCTTGTGTGGCACCTCACCACGGGAATCTTTTTCTTTTTGGCCTCCTTCAAGGCCGTAAGCACCATCTTGTGCGACACCGTGCTTGTGAACAGGACGATCGCGTCCGGCGCTCCTATAATCTTGTCAAACCTCGGCGGCATCTGCGTAAATACCTTTATCCTGTGACCGTGCTTGTATCCGATGACTTTAAATTCATCCTCCATCCTCTCATGGCCGCCTACTAATACTATACTCATTTTTATACCTCCGTTTCTCCTGCCGTTTCAGTACTAATCTTTCTGTTGGATTGATATCCAGCCCTCTCCAACTGAGAATAATTCTCAGTTGATTCCTTAAAAATACTGCTTCTTCAGCAGCATTTTTTATTTTAAACCATACTAACCGGTTATAATACCGGTTTAAATGTTAGCCTCTTCTAACATTCTATCAATACTTGTTGATTCTGTCAATATTTTTCCTCTTCTTTTATCTGAAAATCCTTTTCCTTTGCGCTATCCCCTATGCCGTCCTTTTGGGAATTTACAGCCGTAAAATACGGCAGGGGTTTCAGACAGTAAATGTACAGCCTGTGAAGCGCCCTTGTGCATACGGTGTACAAAAGCTTCCTCTCTTCCTCCCTGCGGTAATCCCCGGGATCCGTGCAAAGGACAAGCACGGCGTCGAATTCCAGACCCTTTGAAAGGTATGACGGGACGACGGATATACCCTTTGTATATTCCGTGTTGTCTCCGGATATCAGGCTGAGCACCAGCGACTTTGAAAGCCATGCGTATGCCTCCCGGCTGGCCGCCGCAGTCCTGCAGATTACCGCTATCGACCTGCAGCCGGACTCCGAAAGCGAAGCTAT
The DNA here is from genome assembly GCA_023415815.1 of Bacillota bacterium. Lineage (GTDB taxonomy): Bacteria > Bacillota > Clostridia > Acetivibrionales > DTU013 > JAEZJL01. The sequence continues at coordinate 2,300 of JAEZJL010000218.1, forward strand.
GCCGCTCCTCACGCTTTCGTAAAGCTCCTCAGGCGTTTCCCTGCAAATTATTTCAGGCTCAACCCCTTCCCTTTCCATATAACCGCCCTCATCATCCTTTTCGAGTATTTTTCTGCAGAATGCGGTTATCTGCTTTGTCGAACGGTAGCTTTTGCCAAGCCGGATCACCTCGGAGGACCTCGGCCGGAAAAGCTCTGCAATGGCGTCGCTTTCCGGGTTGCCTGCGAAAGGATTTATGGTCTGGCTGGGATCGCCCAGCAGGGTGAGGCTGCTGTCCCTGAAAAGCCTGTGAAGCAGCTCGAGCTGGAGGGTGGAATAATCCTGCACCTCATCCACAATCACATGCTTTATTTCTTTTAAAGACGGTATACCGCACAGCAGTCCTGTTAAAAACATGAGCGGAGCTATATCCTCGTAGAAAACCTCTTTCCCCGCGAGTTTTTTCGACGTCAGGGCCGAAATCCCCTCTATCTCCTCCGGTAGGCCGTCTCCCGCCAGCTCCCTCAAAAGCCCGGGATCTCTGAACAGGCGCAAATATGCCTCCCCGGCATTCAGATGCGTCATGGCTTCGACAGCCTCCCTGACCGGTTTGAATTCCTCCCTGGCAATAAAGGTACTGCGCCCCCTTATCTCAGCCCTGTCAGGGTATTCTCCCAACTTTGCCAGCTCCTGCACCAGCTCTTCTATTCTCACCCGGATCATTGGATCGATTTTTACGGTAAGCCTGCTCCTGATCTTTTCCAGCCTCCTGCATACGGGCAGGAATTTAAGGCCATCCCTAAAGTATTCGTCGATCTCCTCCTTCGATTCGATGAGGATTCCGTTATGGGTCACGTCCATAAAGCTCCGGTTTTCTTCAATATATCGGGCATAGCGCCCGAGCAGCTCCATAAAGGCGGGTGAAGACTTGTATTCCACAGCCCGCGTCCTTATACCGTATTCCTCATCCTTCCTTCCGATGAGCAGGTATTCCATCATTTCTCCCGCGTCTTCCAGCTTGAGACCCTTCCCCAGCACATTTCCGGCGCATTCTAGAAAAGTGGTCCTTCGTATGTTTTCCTCTCCCAGCTCCGGCAGGACTTCCGATATATAATCGCTGAACACGTTGTTGGGCGAGAATATGGCTATATTCTCAGCGGCAATATTTTCCCTGTATCTGTAAAGCAGGTATGCGGCCCTGTGAAGGGCTATGGAGGTCTTCCCGCTGCCCGCCGGCCCCTGCACGACAAGCAGCCTGTGCCTGTCATTACGGATGACCCTGTTCTGCTCTCTCTGTATCGAAGTAACGATGGTCTTCATTTTGCCGTCCGAGCTCCTGCCCAGGATTTCCTGAAGAATTTCATCATCGATCGCCAGGCTGCAGTCAAACATAAGCTCAAGCTTGCCCTGCCAGATCCTGAACTGCCTTTTCAGTCCGATGCTGCCTTCGATCCTTCCCGCCGGACAGTCGTAGCCGGCCCTGCCGGTCTCATAATCGTAGAACATGCTTGAAACCGGAGCTCTCCAGTCATACACAAGGTATTTGCCCGTCCTTTCATCGGTGAGATTCGAGGCTCCGATATAGATCAATTCCTCGTCAGCTTCGCCGTCCTCCATAAAATCCAGCCTTCCGAAATACGGGTTACCGAGCAGCCTTTCAAGCCGGGATGCTCTTGAGGCAGAAAACACCGCCCTGGCGCCTTCACGCTCCAAGCCTGTCTGGAACTGCCAGATATCCGTCATGTCATCCAGACCGCGCGGCGCAGTTTTTATATACTCCAGCATCGATTTCTGCAATGCCAGGGTATCCCGCTTCATACCCTCGGTATCGTTTCTGCATTTCTCCAGCTGCCTTCCGATTTCCGCAAGCACGGCTTCAAGCCTTTGTTTTTCATACTCCAGGGATGTTTTTTCAAAAGACATTTGCCAGCCTCCCCATAAATATTTTCAAAAACTATTGACTCTGGATTGTAAATGTGATACGATATAGTTGGATATTTATAATATCAGCCTCATATTCTCAGTATCCTTATCACTATACAACTTTTTGACAGTCAAGTCAAGAAAAATCCGGTGTTACTCGTAACACCGGATTTTTTATCCGTGCGATCCGGCAGAGCGCCGCTGCATGCCGAAGCGGCCGGCATATGTCTTTATTGATTGTCACTGCCTCGTCAGCCCACGACCCCGTCACGCACATATATCAGCCGGGTGCCATACCGGGCGGCTTCAGCAGAGTGGGTGACCATCAGTACAGTCTTACCCCTTTCCCGGTTAATTTCCCGTAAAAGGGCAAGGATTTCCGCCCCTGTTTTGCTGTCAAGATTACCGGTGGGCTCGTCTGCAAAAATGATTTCCGGGTCGTTTATCAATGCACGGGCAATAGCTACACGCTGCTGCTGCCCCCCTGATAGTTCACGAGGTGTATGATTGCGCTTCTCAGCAAGCCCCACAATCTCCAATATCCTCTGAAGCTGACCCTTATAATCGCCGGCTTTCCTGCCATCCAAAAGAACCGGCAGCAGGATGTTCTCCGCTGTGCTGAGGTTTGGAATCAGATTATAAAACTGAAAAACAAAGCCAATATTGCGGCGGCGCAGAATGCTCTTTTTGCTGTCATCGAACTGCGAAATGTCATGGCTGTCTATCAACACACTGCCATTGGTGGGGTTTTCCAGCCCGCCGAGTATGTAAAGCAAGGTGCTTTTGCCGGAGCCGGAAGGCCCCATGATGGATACAAACTCGCCGGGTGCGATTCCAAGGGATACGTCCCGTAAAACGAGGGAAACCGTATTTCCCACGATGTACTCTTTTGTGATGTTTCTGGCTTCGATCGCATATCTGCCCATAATGTACCTCCGTTAATTAAATTTAAGTTCGTCGATAAGTTTCATCTGCCGGCTTTTAATCAAAGGGGCAAGGGAACCGGCCAAGGTAATCGCGACTCCCAAAGCTCCGGCAAAGAGGAAGGTTCCGGCGTCAAGCTCCGGTTGTATGGAGATGCGCGGTCCTGCCACAAGAAAAATCGTGTCAATTTCAAGGCGCGATACGACGATACCGATCACAGCTCCAAGCATGCCGGAAGAAAAGGCCTCCGCCAAGGTCATAATCCTGTTTTGTGCATTGCTCATGCCTACGGATTTATACATGGCGGCGGTCCGCCGATTCTGGATATAGTTGATGAGCAGGTTGTTGATGATCCCCACGGCGGCCAGCGCAAGAATAAACCACGTGAGATTTTGCATGGGTGCAAGAAATGCGTTGATAGTCCCCAAAGCGTCGTTGTTGAATTCTTCGACGGTCCTGCTCCAATTGCTTTTCTTGCCGAACAAATCCCGTATCTGTATTATGACCGCATCCGGGTCGGCGGCGGTATAGGCAAGAATGCCATAGTTTTGTGCTCCAAAGTCGCGTATGGCGCAGATGGAAGGGATGATTGCCTCCGTATCCGTCGCGCGTATTCTATAGTCTCCCAAAACGGTATACTCAAATTGATGCGTGCCTGAAGAAAGCAGGATGGTATCCCCGGGCTTGATATTACGAGCCTTCATTGCATCTGCAGACAGAAGAATGTTTCTGCCGGTAGGAAAGGCGGCTTCTATGGCATCGCGGCTATTTTTGTCCTCATAGCGCATAGCGAACATTTCGCCGTATAGGGCGAGGTTCTCCGTCCCTTCTACACGGCTGAATATTGCGCCGTTACCATGAAGTGTATTGTTTAATACAAAAACAGGCAGCACTTCGTCTATCCGGTCAAGCTCTCTTATTTTATCCACAAACTCCGGGCTCATGACGGCATCGGCAAAGCCATCCAGCTCAGCGCCTCTGAACACGTCGCCTATATAAACCTTAACAAAGCTTCCGACAACACTGATCACAATAATGGCCGAAATACTGACGGATAATAGTGTGATATTCTGGCTGATGTTCCTGTTACTCCGCATATTACGGGCTGCAAGGCGGCCTGCATTGCCTATTACCGCGCCGTACACCCCTTCCAGCGGGAGTGATATCCCGGACGTTAGCATTGGGATCATAATAATGGTTGCCGCAAGCAGCCCCGCAAGGGACGCTCCTCCGGCCGCCAGCAGAATGTTATCACCCCTAGGCTGTACAATGCGCGGTAATAGGATGGAAAGGATAAGCAGCGCCGCGCCGAGCAGAAACAGCTTGAGATCAGACATACTCTTTTCTTCCACGGTTCCTAGGACGACATCCTTTACCGGCAGGCGGCCGGCCTTCTTAATGGGAATCAGCGCGCTCAATACCGAAACCGCCATCGCTGCCAGACAGGCCAGCAAAATGTTCACTGGCGACACAATCATGGGAATTTCTATACCTTGCGACAGAGAATTGCCGAGACCCCGCAGCATCAGTTTAAGCGCACCGAAGCCGGCGGGAATGCCGATGAAGGCGCCTAGGCTCCCGTATATAAGGCTTTCCAGCAGTAAAATGTTGATAACGGCGCGCTCTGTCGCACCAATGCTTCGAAAGGTACCGACCACCGGCAGGCGTTCCAGCATAATCACTTTATAGCTGCTGTAGATAATAAACACACTCATGGTCAGCGAGAAGAAACCGATCAGGAAAAAGGGCAAAGACTTCTGCCTTGCGTCGGCCTCTATCTGGGCTTCATCCACAATGCGGCTCAGATGGTATTCCTTCGGTAAAACAGCTTGCAGCTCCTTTTGCAGGGCGCCGGTCTCTACCCCTTCCGCAGGCTCTATCAGATATTTGCTATATCCGTCGCCTGCGCCGAGTATCAGCGACAGCGTTTCAACGGGGACAAGGGCGTTTGTGCCCCGGGTATGGCGCAGGAACAGGGTATCGTATGCCGCGATTGCCGCAACCTGAAATTCGTGAGGTTCGCCGTTTATCCAAAGGGTAAAATCATCGCCCTGCTTCACTCCAAACTTTGATGTAAAGCGTTGCGGCAGGACAATCTGATTGCCGCTGAAATTGGTCAGCTTGCCGCCGTCCGTCAGACGGGGTTTGTTAATCTTCGCAAGCTCTCCCAAATCGGCAGCGACGACGTCAAAGTTTTCGAAATAACCGCCTTCTTTATAGAGCGCCTGTGTTTCTATCAATCCAACCGCATGACGGATCGAACGGGAAGCCGGTATTGTATCCGGCCTCACCCAAACCGGAGCGCCGTCTGCGTCCGGGTTAGGAGAAACGGAAAGCGTGGCGCTTCCCGCCATGCCCCGTGACATTTTCATCTGCGCTTGCGCATAGCTCTCCCCAACCGACAGGGAAACGAACAGCAGCGTTGTTGACAATACGACGGACAAAAGCATGACCAACGTCCGCAGCTTCCGGTCTTTGATACTATTCAGGATATATTTCAAAACGATTTTCATACGAACCCTCCTTCTATCATAAAAAGGCTGCAACTTTACTCTATAAAGAGTATAAAATTGCAGCCTTAATCTGGTTTTCAGCCTGTCTTAAGTTAACCTTAATTCTCGGGAGGAATGGAAATGATTACCCTTGTGCCGATGCCAGGCTGGCTGTCAACATGAATCTGCCCGCCGTGCAGTTCAACGATTTGTTTTGCGATAGCCATGCCAAGTCCGGTCCCTTCCGTTTTTACGTTTGCGGCGGCTCCCCGGCAGTAACGGACAAACAGGTTTTCAACCTCCTGAGCATTCATACCCGTGCCGTTGTCGCTTATTGTAATATGAATGCCGTCGTTTTCGCATACGGATACGGCTATTTCCGTATCAGGCGGATTGTGCAGCAGCGCATTGGCAATCAAATTATCAACCGCACGTTTGAAAAGGAACGGATCAAAGGTTGACGGTATATCCCCGCTCTCGCTGTCAAAACGGATACTTCTGCCCTCATAATCCGGCGTATTGAGCAAATCTATCACAACCTCACGGATAAAGCGCACCATATTCTGATTTTTCTTATGGAGAGGCAGTATGCTGTTTTGAAGCTGATAAGTGAGCTTTAAATCATTCACCAGGCTTTCCGCATACGCGGCATTTTTCAGGATTATCCTTCCGTATCTCTGCATGTCTTCCGTTTCCAATCCATCGGCGGCGTCCGCTATCAATTCCGCATAGCCCCGGATAGGGGACAGCGGCGTTTTCAAATCGTGAGTAATGTTGGCAATCCATTCTTCACGCATACGATCAGTACCGGCACGTGTCTCGTCGCTGATATGGATTTCCGTGTCCAATTGGTTCAGGCTTTCGTACACATCCGCGAATGCGCCGGTTTCTTTTAAGGGTAAATAGGCGCGGGAGGCAATTTCATGAACGGCTTTTGTCATTTTCGCCATCTGCCTTGCAGCCCACATACCATAGATCAATCCGGCAAAAAGGATAAAGAAAAACATTCCGCCGAAGATGACGTTAATGATCGTTTTGCCGCTGGTAAAGCGATCGCCGTTTAAATACATGACCACTCTGTCCACATTGACTGGAAAGCCGACGATATAGCTCCAGCGAACATCCTGCGCCGTAAAAGTCCCGGTAAACAGCGAGGCGCCTTCTCCGGCGTCACTGTCCCCAACCATATCAAGCAAATCCGCCGCCGTGTAGGACGACGGAATATCTCCTGGCTTGTTTTGCGCCAGCACCTCGTTGCCTTTTTCGTCAAGCAATTGAAACCATAAGCCATAACGGTGCAATTGCTCAAATCCGCTCTGTTTAAGCTGCGGTAGTCCATCCACAAGGATAATTTCATTTGCGAAACCATCTGCAAACTGCTTGGGCCAGGCGCTGGTAGCTGCGATTCCATCCGGTCTTTCGATGGTCACGGCATAAATGAAAAAGCCAATACCGGCGGCAGCCAAACCCATTAGCAATAAAAAAAACATAATATAAATGTGTAAGGCGGACTTCACACCCGCTGATTTTTTATTCTTCATGCCTTTTCACCAGCTTATAGCCCAATCCCTTTACCGTAAGCAGCAAACGGGGATTCGAGGGCTCGTCTTCAATCTTCTCCCGCAAATGGCGGATATGCACCATCATGGTGTTGTCGCTTCCCATGCTGTCCTCTCCCCAAACGTGCTCATATAATCTTTCTTTACTGATGATTTTATCGGGGTTCTCCATCATATATAGAAGCAGGCTGTATTCGCGGGCGGTCAACCCAATTTCCCGGTTGTTTTTAAACACGCGGCAAGCATCCGTATCGACCCGCAGCGGCCCTGATTCGATTATTTTGCCGGAAACGTCTTGACTACTGCGGGCATATTCCAGCCTGCGAAGCTGGGCCTTGATTCTGAAAACCACTTCCCGCGGGCTGAAGGGCTTCGTAATATAGTCATCGCCGCCGACGGCAAGGCCAAGTATCTTATCAACCTCGTCGTTCCTGGAGGATAAAAACAAGATGGGACAGTGGGAAAACAGCCGTATCTGCTTGCATACCTCAATACCGTCCATATCAGGCAGCATGATATCAAGGACGATCACATCGGGAGAATACTCGCGGCAGGCCGTAACGGCGTCCTTCCCGTTCTGTACCTTGCGGATGTTCTGAAAGCTCTCCCGCCGAAGCACTTCCTCAAGCAAAGCCGTTATATCTCTTTCGTCGTCAACAAGCAGTATCTTATTATTCATTATATTCCTCTTCTTTACCCGCGCATCCTCCGGTTTTCTGACATTCTCGAGAATTGCCGGCACGCGGCTGCAGTAGAATCACTTACCCAATTCAGATTTTCTCTGCCGTATCAACCTTTCTACTTCTTTATTGTTATTCGTCGCTTCATCGGTATCATGTTCCGATTTCAGACTCGTAATGTCGTCGTATGAAAACCCTTTTACATTGCCCCATTCCTTCCAGGGCTTTTTATCATATTTATCATGTAAATAAAACTTTATTGGGTTAACCGAACCGGGAGCGTAATTGTATGTCCCCATGTTAGCGGGGTCGGTAACTATTTTCCCGGTTCCGGTATTATATACGGCCTCAAACCTTCCGTCGGCTGACAGGAACTTAACATTTAAAGCTCCATTAACGTCCCCGTAATTAAACCTGTGAAATTTTGCACTGAATAAATGCCATTCACCTCTGGCAGCCAGCTCGATCATGTCTGGTAAATTCGCAGGTGCACCGCTATAAGAATTCAAGGTATTCCTGAAGAAATGCATACGCTCTGTAATACTGTCCAGCTCTCTGATATTTTTATCAAATGTTTCAAAAAAACGTTTAAAATTTTTATGATCCGGCAAAGCGTCCGGACTTTTTTCCAAATCGTCCATCATTTTATTGATTACCGCTTCCGCCGCTATTTTTTTTGAACGATTAAAAACATCCCATTGCCCGTTTGCCTTTTTTATTTCTTTAAATAATGAATCCAGCTTATAAAAATATTCATCAGCTAAAAACAGGGGTTCTTTGTCACCCGTATACCC
>JAEZJL010000235.1 GCA_023415815.1 Bacillota bacterium
AAATCCCGAATGAAAGGCCCTGTGCTTTCTAATCCGCACAGGGCCTTTACGATACGCTATAAAATATTCATCCGGCGTATCAAGCCGGACTATGCTATCTTTGCCGAAACGGTCACGTCGATGTTGCCCCTTGTCGCATTGGAATAGGGGCAGACCTGATGGGCTTCCTTTACCAGCGCCTCCGCGGTTTCGAGGTCGATATCCCTAAATACGGCCGTGATTTCCACGGCAAGGGAAAAGCCTCCGGCGTTATTTCTGCCGATGCCGACCTTTACGCGGATTTCCGGCACGGGGATGGATAATTTTTTCTCGCGAAAAACATGCTGCATCGCGCTGCCGAAGCATGCGGAATAGCCTGCGGCAAACAGCTGCTCGGGGTTTGCCCCGCTCTTCTTAGCGCCGCCGAGCTCTGCCGGGAGCGCCATGTCGAATGCCAGGGGACTGTTTTCAACTTCAACCCTGCCGTCGCGGCCTCCCGTAGAAACGGCGGTTGTTTCATATAATATCTTCATATGGCAGGACTCCTTTCATCACTGTAGTGTCTAAATAAATTTATTGATAAGCCTATTGACGACAGCCGGATCGGTCTTGCGGTCGAGAAGCGGCATGCCTGCCGACAGGACGGGGTTTTTTTGATGGAAAGTGCGCTTCGGCTCCCTATAAAGGATTCCGATGGGGATCCGGTCCCCGAATTCCATTGCCTTCTGCATTGACATCAGCTTGTCCGAGGGGTCGTAAGAGGCGTCAAGCTCATAGACTCTGCTGTTGTACCATGCAAAGGTGTTGACCTTGTTGAAGCTCACGCACGGCTGCAGGATGTCTACGAGTGCGTAGCCCTCGTACTGGATTGCCTGCTTTATGACGGAAACCAGGTGCTCTCTTTTCCCGCTGAAGGCTCTGGCTACAAAGCCTGCGCCGGCCGCAACGGCCATCAGCACAGGATTGAGAGGGGTATTCATGCTGCCGTTGGGCTGCACGTCGGTGACAAGGCCTTCGACGGAGGTCGGGGAGGCCTGGCCCTTGGTGAGCCCGTAAATCTGGTTGTCATGTACGAGATGCGTTATGTCCACGTTGCGGCGGATGCTGTGGATGAAATGGTTTCCGCCCTCGCCGTAGGAATCGCCGTCTCCGGTGTCCACCACCACCGTGAGCCCTTCGTTCGCAATCTTGGCGGCGGTTGCCGCCGGAAGCGCCCTGCCGTGCAGGCCGCAAAAGGAGTTGGCGCTTATGTACTGGGGCGTTTTTGCGGCTTGGCCGATCCCTGCTGCCGCAAGGACCTCATGAGGTCTTTTGCCAAGCTCCTCCAGGGCGGTTTTCACGCATTCCAGTATGCTGAAATTACCGCAGCCCGGACACCATGCCGTCTCATAAGTGCTAAAGGTCTCTTTGCTCATTTTAAAACCCCCTTTGTGACCCCGGCCGCAATCTCCTCGCCCGAGATCTGGCGTCCGTCATATTTCAGTATGCAGTCTGTGCAGGCGATGCCGGTCTGTTCCCGGATAAGGTCCTTAAGCTGGCCGGTGGCGTTCTGCTCGACGCAGAGGATCCGCCGCGCGGCTGAGGCTTTTTCTTTAAAAAGCCTTTGAGGCAGGGGATAGACGTCTCCGAAAACCAGCGCTGCGTATTTGCCAGCTTCTTTTTCGTTGAGAAGCTTTACGGCTTCGGCGATAGGGCCATAGGTGGAGCCCCAGCCCACAAACAGGGTATCAAAGGCCTCAGACCCGAGGAATTCGGGCTCCTGCAGCTCCAGCTCAAGCTTTTCAAGCTTTTTCATGCGCTTATCCATCATTTTGGTACGCATTTCGGCGGATTCCGTGATCCGGCCCTGCTCGTTGTGCTCGTCGCTGTCCGCCGAAACAAGGTTCTCCGTCTTGCCGGGAATCAGGCGCGGGGAGATGCCGTCCTCCGTAAACCTGTATCTAAGATATTCGCCGCCTTCCTCGGGGATTTCAGGCCCGCTTTCGATCGCGACTACGTTCATGACGAACGGCTCCACCGTCGCCGATGCGTCGCCGAGATACTGGTCGCTGAGGATAATCACGGGAATCTGATATTTTTCAGCCAGCTTGAAGGCACGTGCGGTCTGGTAAAAAGCATCCGTATGGTTTCTAAGAGCGATTACCATGCGCGGAAACTCGCCCTGGGATGCGGAAATGACAAACTTCAGGTCGCTCTGCTCCGTCCGGGTCGGCAGTCCCGTCACAGGGCCGGGGCGCTGCACGTCCGCCACGACAAGGGGGATCTCCGCCATGCCGGAAAGTCCGAGAGCCTCAACCATCAGGGAAAAGCCGCCTCCCGAGGTGCCTGTCATGGCGCGGGCGCCTGCATAGGAGGCCCCGATCGCCATGTTGACGGCGGCGATCTCATCCTCCGCCTGCTCAACGACAATCCCCGCCTCGTCGCTTACGGACGCCAGGTATTCCATGATGGCTGTGGAAGGGGACATCGGATATGCGGAATAAAACCTCAGCCCCGCGGCAATTGCTCCCAGAGACATCGCCTTGCTTCCCGAGATAAGCAGCCGGCCGCCGAAGCCGCCCTCCAGACGCGGAAAACGCTTGTCTGTGATCCCGTAGCCTTTTTCAACCGCCTTCAGATTGACCTCAAGGTATTGCTCCTTGATGAACTCTTTCAAAACGTCTGCGGCATAGTCAAGGCTTTCCCCGAAAAGCTTCAGTACCGCTCCTATGGCGATGCTTCCGGCCGCGCGCTGGTTTCCGAGGGCTTTTGCCATATCGTCCATGGGTATTTTTAAAGTCCTGGGGTCATTTGCCGACAGCTTGCTGTCGCAGAGGATGAACCCGTCCGGATTCAATTCTTCCTTATGGAGCTCGACGGTTTCGTCATTGAGAGCTATAATGCCGTACAGCCGGCTGCTGTGTGACAGCACTTCTTCGGCGCCGAACCGGATCAGGGAAAAATTATGGCCCCCTCGGACGCGGGACATGAAATCCCTTACGGTAAAAACACTGTAGCCGGACCTTTTCAACAGCTTTTCAAGTATGGCCGCGGTAGTTTCGATACCCTGGCCGGCCGCGCCGCCGATTAAAAGATTGTACATAGAATTGCCTCCCGCCGCTTTCAAATCTTTATCTATCGGTACAAAGCTCAGAAATCGGCCTTCCATAAGCCGTGAAGGTTACAGTATTCATAGACCGTGCCGGACCCGGCTTCCGCGAATTCCGCCTTCGGCTCTATTCCCGGCTTCAGGTATGCAAACTCCAGCCTGTCTCCGGCAGCGAGTGCAATCCATTCGATATGGTGCTCGGGCAGCATCGGATGCAGGATGGAACCGATGGCAACCTTTACTTTTCCGTCCTCCTTGCTTATGGATGGAACATGCTTCTCCTTGGCGCCGTCCGAGGTGTTGGGGACGAGTCTCGTCATTGCCTGCCCGCAACAGACCGGCTCACCTCCGCCGCTTTTGATGATGGCCGCGATATTGCCGCATTTTTCACAACGATAAAAGATTGTATCAGACATTTTATTAAAGCCTCCTTTCAATTTATTTATTTATACCCCGCTGCGTTTGCTATTAACTAAAACCTTTTTTATTTTCCGAGGCTGGAAATATGGTCCTGATATTCCGAAAAAGTAACACGGGCGGAATTCAAAATTCCGCCCGTGTTACTTTTTCGGCTTTTGGCAGTTGACGGCACGTCAAATGCTCAATAAGCGAGGAGGCTCGAAGCGAGGAGACCCGATGCCTCCGGGATTTTACCCGGTTAATCCGGCGTGACTCCGAATTTGCAAAGTCCGGCGAAACCCGATTTACCGGGGTTTTCCATACGGCCCATCATCCCTGCCGGTCAGGGAGTCACAAGCCTTGACGGGAAATCGTTCGAATTATAGGCCATCGTACAATCGACCCCGGCCGTTTTCTCTATTTTCACCATCAGAAGCTGATTGCTAAATGAAACGGACGGGACGCCGCTGAAGGTGAAGGTCGACGGATGATTCCACGTGCCTGTCGTTTTCACGTCCAGCGACTGGGAGGCGCCGATTTGCGTTGCTCCGCCGCCGTCGGAATTGACCTTGTACAGGC
>JAEZJL010000266.1 GCA_023415815.1 Bacillota bacterium
GGCTCACCTGGACCGTGGAGGATGAGGCGGGGGAGTTGGTCCAGAGCACGAAGGACCAGTTGCCCGCGTTGTATGAACCGTTAAGGGAAGGGCTGTACCAGTAGCCTGCGGTCGCGGTTATCGCCCGTGTAGGCTGCCAGCCTGTAACGGAGGTATTGGCGGTCTGCAAATTCTGGCCTGCCGGAGTCACCCCGTTGACCGGAGTGTTGAACAGGTACCAGACGGCAGGCTCCAAATAACTTCCGAAGGTATAGGCGGCGGACGCTACGGACGAATCGCTCATCCCCTGCAGGAAAGCATATGCCTTCAGCGTGGTATTGGACGATATTTCGATAGGAGCCGTATAGGCAGCCGAATTGGAATTCGGAGCCGAGCCGTCGGTGGTATATTTGATGGTTGCCCCAGAGGTGGCGCAGGTTATCGCCACGGTCTGGGCGCTTGTATAGTTCCCGCCCGGGGGATTGAAGACGGGTGTCGCTACCTGCGGCGCTGAGAAGGTGTAAACCTGGGTATTTACCGCCGAATCCGTCAGCCCCGATTTGATCGCATACGCTTTTAACGTTGTATCCGAGGCTATGGAAATAGGAGCCGAATAGGTGGCGGAATTGGGATTCGGGGTCGAGCCGTCAACGGTATATTTGATGGTTGCCTCGGAGGTGGCGCAGGTTATCGCCACGGTCTGGGCGCTCGTATAGCTTCCGCCCGAAGGATTGAAGACGGGCGTCGAAACCTGCGGTGTGGAGAAGGTGTAAACCTGGGTATTTACCGCCGAATCCGCCAGCCCCGATTTGATCGCATATGCTTTTAACGTTGTATTGGCCGATATGGAAATAGGGGCCGAATAGGTGGCGGAATTGGGATTCGGGGTCGAGCCGTCGGTGGTATATTTGATGGTTGCCCCGGAGGTAGCGCAGGATATCGACACCGTCTGGGCTGCGGTGTAATTTCCGCCCCCAGGGGTTATCGACGGGGTCTCCACCTGGCTGGGCGGATTGCCCGTATACGCGAAGGTGAATTTCTCCGCCGTGCCTATGCTGGTGGCGCTCGCAAACATCGCCTTGGCCGCGTTTACGGAGACATATTTTCCATTGGCCGCGCACTGCAGCGATTTTGTACCGTCGGAATTGCTTACGAGCCGGAAGGTCTCCGAAGGCCCGACGGTCTCTTTATCGGCGATCAGCTGGCTGTTCCCGCCTGCGCCCGCGCTCACATATTTGTAACCCATCAGGGCGATAAGCGCTATGTTTCCGTCGCCGAGATCCTTTTGCTCAAACATTTCCCATGTGCTGGCGACCGCTCTGTCCGCCGCCAGGCGCATGCCGTTGTAGTTGTCGGCACATGCGAACTGGTTGCTTGAAAGCGAACGCATGGTGGCTAGATACCTCTGGGTCGGCGTGGGATAAACTCCGCCTTCGCGCTGGTATACGCGGACGTAGTCCACGGTATACTTCTGGGGGAATACGGTGCTGGCATCGGGATTTCCCGGCCATGCCCCGCCGACTGCGCAATTCAGTAGCAGGAAGAAGTTATGCGAAAACACCCACTGCCTCCCGGCAAGGTCTTCCACCGTCCTGGTCTGGAACAGCTGGCCGTCGAAATACCAACGGAAAACATTTGGCTCCCACTCTATGGAATAGGTATGGAAGCTGTCGGAGAATCCGGCGGGATAATCATGCCATGCACCCAATCCGCCGCCGCCGCTGTATCCGGGGCCATGGAGCGTACCATAGACCTTTGACGGCGTACTTCCGACAAATTCCATGATATCAACCTCGCCGCAGTCCGGCCAGCCGGTCGGGACGATATCGTTGCCGAGCATCCAGAAGGCGGGCCATATGCCCTGGCCATAGGGCAGCTTGGCCCTCATTTCTATTTTGCCGTATTGAAGGCTGAACTTGCCCTGGGTCTTTATGCGGCCAGAGGTATACTGGCTGCCGCCGTAGGCTTCCCGGATAGCCTTTATGACCAGGAACCTGTTATCCGTATTGCCGGGGTCCTGCTCGAGATAAACATTATCGGTGCGGTTTGTGTAATTTTCGAGCTCACCGTTGCCCCAGCCTCCGCCTCCGGTTTCATAAACCCATTTGTTTGTATCCACTCCCGAGCCTGCCGTCCCGTTGAATTCATCGTTCCAGAGAAGCTGCCAATCTCCGTTTGCCCCATTTGCGGATGACGGGATAAAAAGGCATCCCAGCAAAAGGACAAGGGCAAGACCGATTGAAAACATTCTTTTCCTTAACATGACAATTACCTCCTAATCAAATTTTAAACACTATCTGCCGCAACCTTCCCTGATTTAACCCCTCATACAAAATCCCCCCTTTTTAAACTGTTTGTTTATGAGGGCTTTTGTCATACAGCGCTGCAGAACAATGGGATATACAAGATGATGTCTAAAACTGAAGCAGTAATGTGACAGGCGGTAATGGAAGTTGTAACACGGAATGGATAAATATTGTATGTATGTAAATATATTATATGACGCTTGTCCATAAAATGCAATAGAAATATAGAAATTTTTCATGAAATTTCCATGGAAGAGAATTTATAGATTCGTACTTTTTGATTTAAGCGAAAGTTCAAATTTTTGACCCGACGGCAAATGGCTTGAAAATGCCGGCGGCGGGTGCGTTTTTATAACCGGTTTGGCAGGAATTTGTCGGGGCAGGGAGGGCGCAGCTTGACCTCTCAGGTGTTCATGCACTTGCGGCAGGTACCGTAGAACTTAACGCTGTGGTTGGTCACAAAGAAACCGCTGTCTTCAAAAATCTGCCTTTCCAGGACTTCAAGCATGTCCTCCTGGACTTCCGAAACAGCGCCGCAGTGCGTGCATATCAAATGGTGGTGGGAGTGGGCTTTCGCAGGATCGTTCAATTCGTACCTGACGCAGCCGTCTTCCAGGTGTATTTTCTTTATGAGGTCCATTTTTTCGAGGATCGGCAGCGTCCTGTATATCGTAGCCAGGCCTATGCCGGAGCATGTCTGGCCCGCAAGCCTGTAAATGTCCTCGCTGCTCAGGTGCTCGCTTTTATGGTTCCTGATGATGTCGAGTACGGCTTTTCTCTGGGGCGTAAGCTTGTAGCCGCCGTTATTCAGCTTTTCCTTCAATTCGTCCGGCTTTGCCATAAGAATACCTCCGGATGCTTTCTTCAAGATATATTGGTCCCGGTTTCAATAACAGTTGTAGTACTCTTTTTCCACCTTGTCGATATCATAATTGTAACCGGCGTTTTTAAGAATGTCGCAGGTGGTTTTTATGACCATTTCGTGCGTTACCCTGTGCTGCTCGACAAGAAAGGTAAGGTACTCGTTGGTCATGTCGAACAGCTCCTCCCAGTTCGTTATGTTTTTAAAATCCTCGACTTTGCCCATCCTTTGCCTCCATTATTGATTCAGAGTCCTTTGATACATTATAATACAGTTATTATATGTCGGCAATAAGCCGTGGAGGCATGGGAAATATGAAAAAGGCTGCGTTTATATTGTTTGACTGCATGGAAACGCTGATAGATCTTAGCAAACTGCCGAATCTGAGCGACTACGCGGCATGGGGGTTCTTCGGATCGGGGGCGGAGGAGCTCTGGGAGGACTTTGACGGGTATTTCCGGCATTATCTGCTTGCAAAGGCCGAGCTGTCCGCGCGTTTGCCCGAGTTTGCCGACTACGAAATGAAGGACCGGTTTTTCCAGGTAGTACGGTCAAGCTTCCCGGACATGGACTTCGGGAGGGCGGAGGAGACGGCCGAAAAGCTTTATGCCAACTACTGGCGAAATTACAAGGCTATGTCTTATGTCCGCGAGGATGTGCGCCGTACGCTGCCGGATATCGCAAGCCGTTTCAGGCTGGGGGTGGTATCCAATTTCATGGTGAAGGGCGGCATAGAGGAACTGCTTGAGCGGCACGGACTCCTCGGAAGCTTTGAATTTGTCGTGACCTCCATTGCCGAGGGCTGGAGAAAACCGCACCCCGCTATTTACCGAAAAGCACTGGAAAACATAGGGGCACCCGGCGGCGAGCTCATATTCGTCGGCGACGACTACGTCAACGACTACGTAACTCCCGCCGGACTGGGCATGAAGCCCATCTTCCTGGACCGGTACGGAAGGCACCCGGAGCTCGAAGACAGGGTTGCGGACTTTTACCAATTGAGAGAAAAGCTGCTCGGGGATTAAGCACCCCAGAAGTCTCTCAGCACCTCCGCCAGCGAGCAGCCTTCCGAGGCTCTGGGGATGGGATACCATTCGGGCGGGAGAAGCTCCCTCCAGTTGTGGTCGGCAAACCTTTCGTCGATGAGGATGACCTCGCCCATGTCCGACTCAGTCCGTATTACCCTGCCCGCCGCCTGCAGCACCCTGTTGGCGCCGGGGTAGATGTAAGCGTATTCGAAGCCTCTGCCGGACTGTTCGTCAAAGTATGCCTTGATGATATTTCTTTCGTTGCTGATCTGCGGCAGCCCCACGCCTGTGATGATCGCGCCGGAAAGCCTGTCGCCCGCAAGGTCTATGCCTTCGCCGAAAACGCCTCCCAGGACGGCAAAGGCTACGAGGCTGGTCTCGCCTATGGTTTCGAATTCGTAAAGGAATTCCTGCCTTTTGGCCTCGGACATTCCGGGAGTCTGGTAAAGCGTACGTATACCCGCTTTTATCCCCATGAACCTGAAATATACCTCATTCAGATAGTCAAAGGATGGGAAGAACGCCATATAATTGCCTGTCCTGGCCGAAACGGCTTCAAGGATGCACTCCGCTACTCTGTCATAGGTCAGGCGCCTTGTTTTATATTTGGTGGAAACTGTGTCCTCCATATATACGCAGAGGTTCTCGGGAGGGAAGGGAGAGACGGCCGAATATACCAGCGGGTCGCTGCCTCCGCCCAATATCCTTGTAAAGTACTCCAGCGGCGAAAGGGTCGCCGAGAACAGGATGGACGACCTGCCCCTGTCCATGGCCTCCTTCAGAAGCTTTGAAGGGTCGACGCAGAACAGCTTTATTTTAAATTCCCGTGCAGTTTTCTCATAACAGGCCACATATTTGTCGTCGTACAGCTCCATAATCCTGAGAAAGCTCATAGTATTGTAATAAGCCTCCAGCAGCGGCTCTTGAAAGGAGACCGTGGCGTTTGAAGCGAATAAGCTGCCGGTGAACTCCGTAAATACCTCGAGGTGCTCGCGTAGGCCTTCCGACGGCGCTCGTTTGACCCGGTAAAAACCCTGCCTGTCGTCATCGTCCTCCGGGGTCAGCTCTCTGCGAGCGTCGGTAAAATATTTGTCCACTTGATCCACGATATCATATAATTTGGGTATTTCGCTCCTGGCCGCGCGTTTCAGCTCCAGAAAGGCGTTCTTTGACAGCTCCGCGGAAAACATGTCACGGGCGCGGTCTACGAGATTGTGCGCTTCGTCCACTAAAAAGGTGTAATTCCCCTTGCGCAGCATAAAAAATCTCTTCAGATAAACCCGTGGGTCGAAAAGATAATTGTAGTCGCAGATGATAACGTCACACCAGAGGGATAGGTCGAGCGACAGCTCGAAGGGGCAGACGCAGTGCCTCAAAGCGTATTGCTCGATTGTGCGCTTATCAAGCTCATCCTCTTTAAAGGCGTCCGTGACCGCTTTTTCCGCCTTCCGGTAATAGTCTGCCGAATATTCGCATATATCGGGCGAGCACTCGCAGCTTTCCTTGAAACAAATCTTTTCCTTTGCGGTAAGGGTCACCGACTTGATGCGCAGTCCCGCATTCCGCATGTCCTTCAGGGCTTTCTCGGCAAGCGCCCGGGTGGTCGTCTTGGCCGTAAGATAGAACAGCTTGTCCGTGAGACCTTCGCCCAGGGCCTTGACGGCGGGATACAGGGTTGCGATGGTTTTGCCCGTACCGGTGGGGGCCTGCGCGAAAAGCATGTCCCCGCTCTCTATTGCGCCGTATACCTTGTCCACAAGCCTGAGCTGACCCGAACGGTAAGCGGCGTAGGGAAATTCAAGATCCTTAATCGAACGGTTTCTTGCGGCCTGCCAGCCGAAGATCATTTCCTGCCACTGAAGGCAGGCTTCGGCCATCGGAAGGAAGAATTCCTCCAGCTCGTCCATGCTGTAGTAATCCCTGAAGGTCTTTTCCCGGCCGCTGTCCAGCTGATAGTACGTAAGAAAAACCCCTGCGGGCTCAAGCCTTTCGGCGATGCCGAGCATGTAGCCGTAACACTTGGCCTGGGCCCAGTGAAGCGGATTGTGGTCATGCTCAATTTGCTCCAGGGGAAGGACGGTGGTTTTTATTTCATGGACTATTACACCCGAGGCATCCCTTATCAGGCCGTCGATGCGTCCGCTTATCTCCAGCGCCGTATTTTCTCCGTCAAGCCTGAAGGAGACGGGGACCTCCGAATCGTAAACGGTCCCTCCGGGCAGGGACGACCTGAGGGCCTTACGTACGGCATTGTGCCCTCTCGTACCCTCAACGGCGCGTGAAGGCGAATATACGCCTGTGCCCAGATCGCCGGATCTGAACGAGAATTCAAGAAGGTTCTGGACCGAGATGCTTATCACTGGCCTGGTTTGCATTATGCAGCCTCTTTCTTATGCG
>JAEZJL010000322.1 GCA_023415815.1 Bacillota bacterium
TGGGCGTATACCGACCCGCATATGCAGATCACGGCGGCCGCAAACCTTTCAAAGAACGACGTCGTGGTGGTCATCTCCTACTCGGGGGAGACCAGCGACATCATCGACACCGTCAGAATCGCAAAGGAATCGGGAGCGACCATCATAGCCATAACGAAATACGGCATGAACACGCTCGCCGAAATCTCCGACATCCACCTGTTCCTGTCCTCGCCCGAAACGACCATGAGAAGCGGAGCGATGGGCTCACGAATAGCGCAGCTCACGATAATCGACATAATATTTACAGGCGTAGCAAGCCTTGAATACCCGTATATAAAGAAATATCTCGACAGGACCAAGGAAGTCAGCGTCAAAAAAAGATACAACAGGTAGAAATAATGTTATATTCATGTTATACTATTAATTATAATAAGCGTTATAATAAATGGTATAATAAATAGCGTATGGAGGGAAATATGAAGCTGAACATTGTTGGAGCCGATAGAGCGCTCAATGAAGGAGCATGTGAGCTTGCCGGTATTCTGGGCATTGCCCTGTGCGGGGACGGCATTCCGGTAAAGCTTGAAAAGAGCGCCGCCGGGCTTTCCGTGTCGCCGGACGGCGAAGGCTATACCATCGCTTACTGCCGGACGGTTGAATTTTACCGCGCCCTGGGGCTGCTTGCCGAGGGTCTGAAAGCCGGCGCGGAGGTGAATGTCAGGCAGATCCCCCGCTTTTCCATGAACGGGCTGATGCTGGACAATTCGAGAAATGCCGTCCAGACCGTGCCGACCGTCAAGAGAATGCTGCGGTATATGGCGCTGATGGGCCTTTCCACCCTTCAGCTGTACACCGAGGACACCTTCGAAATAGAGGGATATCCGTACTTCGGCTACATGCGCGGACGCTTTACCGCAGATGAAATAAAGGAGTGCGACGCCTACGCCGCAATGCTCGGCATAGAGCTGATCCCGTGCGTCCAGACCCTGGCCCATTTGAATCAGGCCATACGCTGGAAGGCCTTCAGCGATATAACCGATTTCGGCGACATCCTGCTGGCCGGCGAGGAGAAGACGTACGAGTTCCTGGATGCCATGCTCGCCTCCGTTTCGTCCATGTTCAAAAGCAGGCGGATCAATATCGGCATGGACGAGGCGCATATGGTGGGGCTTGGGAAGTACCTGGACAAAAACGGCTACCACAACAGGTTCGACATCATGAACAGGCATCTTGAAAGGGTGCTGGAGCTCTGTAAAAAATACGGCTTTAAGGCGATGATGTGGAGCGACATGTTTTTCCGCCTGTCCGCTTCGGGCTCGTATTATGTCGAGGACAGCATACCGCGGCATGTCCTGGACGCCATACCGCCCGAGGTATCGATGGTATACTGGGATTATTACAGCGAGAGCAAGGAAAAATACGATTCAATGATAAAAGCGCATCTGAAATTCAACAACCCGGTCGTTTTTGCGGGCGGGGCGTGGAAATGGACGGGCTTCGCTCCGGCCGTGGCGTACAGCCTGCACGTGAGCCGGATGGCGATAGAAAGCTGCCTGGAGAACGGAGTTCAGGAGGTCTTCGTAACGTCCTGGGGCGACTACGGCTCGGAATGCTCGTGCTATTCGACGCTTCCGACCTTGCAGCTGTACGCCGAGGCCGATTACGGAGGGGATATCTCGGACGCCGGGCTTTCAAGACGCTTTGAAGCCTGTACGGGCGGTGTCTTTGAAGACTTTCTGGAGATGGACTCTCCGAACCTTCTGCCAGACAATCCCGCGCCTGGCGCGTGCAGCGTGAACCCGAGCAGGTACCTCCTTTTCCAGGACGTGCTGTGCGGGCTCTTCGACAGGCACATAGCGGAGGGCAAATACAACGGGCACTACCACGGGAGTGCGCAGAGGCTTGCCGAGTGCGCCGGCAGGAACCCCCAGTTTGAAAAAGCCTTCACTATGCTTTCTAAGCTCTCTGATGTGCTCGAAATAAAATGCGACCTGGGCGTAAGGCTTGCAAAGGCGTATCTGAGCGGCGACAGGGAGCTCTTATCTCGTATTTCCGGCAATGAGCTCCCGGCGCTGCACGAGCGTGTCGCCGAGCTTCACCGGGCATTCAAGGAGCAGTGGGTGTCCGAAAACAAGGTCTTCGGCTTTGATGTCCAGGATATAAGGTTCGGCGGGCTGCTGGCGCGGCTTAACGCTGCGGGGGAACGGATAGAGGATTATCTTGCCGGAAGGATAGAGCGCATTGAAGAGCTGGAGCAGGAAAGGCTGTATTTCGACGCGAGGACGGAGGAAGGCGGCATGCCGCATCTCGCGGTGAACAGATGGCCGCTCATGGCGACGGCGGGTATATTGTAAAAATATCCGACATGCAAAGGAGAGATTGATATGGAAAAGATAAAAATGGCCATTGTAGGCGCGGGCACATGGGGTGAAAACCATGCCCGGATATATGACGACCACCCTTGCGCGGAGGTCGTGGCGGTGTGTGATTACGATACGGGAAAGGCCCAGAGGCTGGCGGCGAAATTCGGCATAAAGCAGGTGTACTCCGATTACAGGGAGATGGCTTCGAAAAGCGGCTGCGACGCGGTGGCCATCGTAACCCCGGACTTCCTGCACGCCGATATAGCGATAGCGTGCGCCGATCAAAAAAAGCATCTCCTGATAGAGAAGCCCATAGCCACCACTTATAAGGACATCTACAACATCATGGAGGCTGTGAACAGAAACGGCGTCAGGGCCATGGTAGACCTCCACAACCGGTGGAGCCCGCCCTTCAGCGTGGCCAAGCAGGCCATCGACAACGGCGACCTGGGCGAGCCCTACAGCGCCTATTTCAGGCTGAACGACATAAAATGGGTCGCCACGGACCTCCTGCCGTGGGCGTCGAAATCCTCCATCCTGTGGTTCCTGGGCAGTCACAGCCTCGACACGCTCAGATGGTTCATGGGCTCCGAGGTGGAGCGCGTCTACTCCGTTTCAAGGGAGGGCGTTTTAAAGGGGATGGGCGTGGACACCGTCGACATGTATATGACCACGCTCGAGTTCAAAAACGGCTGCATCGCGCAGATGGAGAACGGCTGGATAACGCCCAACGGCAATACGAACATAAACGATATGAAATGCACCTTGCTAGGCACAAAGGGCATGATAAACATCGATACTTCGAGCCACAACCTCATACAGAAGGTGACGGAGGAGAAGGCCGAGACGCCGGATATCCTTGTCAGGCATTATATCGACGGCAAGCCCAAGGGCTTTTCCTACGAGAGCATCCGCCATTTTGTGGACCGCCTCGCGGACGGCCGCGAATTCGGCGTGTCGCTGGAGGACGCGGCCAATACCTCGCTGGCGATACTCGCCATATTCGAGTCCGCGCAGAAGAAGCAGCCGGTTACGGTCAAGTATTGAATATGAAATTTTTTGATAAGCGGGACAAGCTTGCAATAGGACTTATGTCCGGCACCTCGGTGGACGGCATTGACGCCGCCCTGGTGGAGATAAACGGGGACGGCCCCGGAACCAAAATGCGCCTTATCGAATTTATCAATGCGCCCTACGGGGACGATGTGCGAAGGCGTATATTCGAGCTTTTTAATGTGGAAACCTCCCGGGTGGACAGGATAGGCTATATGAATTTCCTCTTAGGCGAGCTGTTTGCAGACGCCGCCATAGCCGTCGCCGCAAAGGCGGGCGTTGATATCGCCAGGGTGGATTTTATAGGCTCGCACGGCCAGACCATCTATCACATGCCGGAAATATGCGGCGAGCATGGCTATGACATAAGGTACTCCGTTCAGATAGGCGAGGGCGCGGTCATAGCGCAGCGCACAGGAGCGGTCGCCGTATCCGATTTCAGGGTGGGCGATATCGCGGCGGGAGGACAGGGCGCGCCCCTGGTACCGTATACCGAATACATCCTGTTTTCTGATAAAACGCGCAGCACGCTGCTCCAGAACATAGGCGGGATCAGCAATGTAACCCTGCTTCCGGCAGGCTGTGCGGCGGAGCAGGTAATCGCCTTTGACACCGGCCCCGGCAACATGGTCATCGACGGACTTGTAAAAGCCTTCACAGGCGGCAGGCTGACAATGGACAGGGACGGTGAAACGGCAGGCAGGGGCAGGGTAAACCGGGAGCTTCTGGCCTGCCTGCTCGACGACCCGTATATCCGCATCAAGCCGCCCAAATCCACCGGAAGGGAATATTTCGGAGAAGAGTATGTAAAAAAGGTAATAGCGCTTTCAGAACAGAAGGGCATTCCGGAATGCGATACGGTAGCTACGGCCACATACCTGACTGCCGCCTTTACCCTCGAAGCCTACAGGAGATATATAAAGCCCTTATGCAAGGCGGACAGATTGATAACAGGCGGGGGAGGGAGCTACAACCCCGTACTGCTGGGCTTTCTGAGGGAGGAAATGGGAAAGGAGGGCATCTCTGTGACGACGCAGGAGGAAGAGGGCTGCAGCAGCGATGCAAAAGAAGCCGTGGCCTTTGCCATACTCGCCAACGAGACCCTCTGCGGAAACTTCAACAATATCCCCGCCGCAACCGGAGCGGCGAGGAAAACGGTCATGGGAAAGATTTCATTGCCTTAAAGCACATCCAAAACACAGGGGCCGCATTTTCCCTGTTTCTTCCCCCGGGTGAATAACCCGGTTCCCGATGGCAATACTTAGCGAATGTAGATTTATCGGGGAGTATAAATATATGTTCGCCTACATATTGAAAAAGATCAAGTTCTGGCAGGTAAAGAATCAGAATCCTATTAAAGACGACGATGCCCAAAAGCAGTCCGGCCCCTCCATTTCCAGGGATCTCGGAAAAAGTCTGGGCATGCTGAGAAATGTCCTGGGCGAAAGCAGCGACATCGTCATCCGTGAATTTTACTTCGGGAATCAGGGTCAGCTCAGAGGCGCGCTCATATTCATAGACGGCCTTTCCGACAAGTCTGTGATCAATGAAAGCGTGATAAAGCCGCTTATGTACGACAGCCGTCTGACCCGCAAGGAGGAAAAGCAGGAAACGGCCGATATGGATGCAATCAGATCCACCATGCTTTCGGTCGGGAACATCAAGCAGGTTTCCTCAGTCGGCGAAGCAGTGGAAGGCTGTCTGGCCGGAGACACCGTACTGCTCGTAAACGGCTCCGAAGAGGGTCTGGTTATCAGCTCAAGAGGCTGGGAGACCCGCGGCGTGCAGGAGCCCAAAACGGAATCCGTGGTGCGCGGACCACGCGAAGGCTTCACCGAAACCCTGCGGACCAATACCACCCTGCTGCGGCGTAAGATCAGGAATCCCGACTTTACGCTGGAGTCGATGAAGCTTGGCCAGCGCACCAAAACCAGTATTTGCATTGCATATATAAAAGGCGTGGCCAACCCGCGGCTTATTGAAGAGATAAGACGCCGCCTGAAGAGGATCGATACCGATTCCATACTGGAGTCGGGCTATATCGAGCAATTCATTGAGGATGCGCCTTTTTCCATATTTCCAACCATAGCCAACAGCGAAAAGCCCGATACCGTCGCGGCCAAATTGCTGGAGGGGCGCGCAGCCATACTTGTAGACGGCACGCCTTTTGTCCTTACAGCCCCCATGGTTTTCATCGAAAGCTTCCAGAGCGCGGAGGATTACTATTCCCGCCCCTATTTTGCCAGCCTTCTCAGGATGCTGCGATTCATTTCTTTTTTCATAAGTATGCTCGCCCCGGCCACCTATGTGGCATTGACGACCTTCCATCAGGAGCTTATACCAACGCCCCTGCTGTTCACCATGGTCGCGGCCCACGAAGGCGTCCCTTTCCCCGCGGTTGTTGAAGCCGGTATCATGATGGTTACATTTGAAATCCTCAGAGAGGCCGGAGTACGGCTGCCCAGACCCGTCGGACAGGCCATCAGCATCGTCGGGGCGCTTGTGATCGGCGAGTCCGCGGTGTCGGCCGGCCTTATCGGGGCTCCGATGGTAATTATCGTTGCAATAACGGCGGTTTCCAGCTTCGTTGTATCGGCCCAGACAGACACGGGAGCCATACTGCGCTTTATTATGCTCATACTTGCCGGAGTCATGGGAGAATTCGGCATCATGATCGGACTGCTCGGACTCAGCGTCCACCTGGCCTCGCTGAGATCCTTCGGAACGCCTTATCTGTCCCCTGTCGCGCCGCTTTCTCCGCGGGACATGAAGGACGTATTTATCAGGGCGCCTATCTGGG
>JAEZJL010000340.1 GCA_023415815.1 Bacillota bacterium
CCATGAAAATCTGTTTATTCCTGTTCAGAATCTCCTGGAATTTGAATTCGTCCCCGATCCGCCTGAGCGGGTCGCCGCAGCAGGTCTCCTCCTTCAGTACGGCAAAGCTCTTGCCGGCTTTTTTCAGAATGTTGAGCATACTGCTTACGACGCTTCTCATCCTGCCGTCAAAATAAGCATGGCAGCCTAACCACAAAACATAATCAACCTTCTTGCCCTTTTCCAGATAAGGAATGCCAAGCTCTTTTATGAAGGCCTCGCGCAATGAAATATCCAGGCCGAACGGATTGTTTCCTTTATAAAGATTTTCGATCACCTTTTTATGCTCCGGCAACGCTTCCCCGGAGTTCATTATCAGATTTCTCCTTATGCCCGATATCCTGTCCACATGCTCTATCAGTGAAGGGCATTCATTCTCGCAGGCATAGCACATGCTGCACTCCCATACCATTTCTTTGACCTCTTCGGAGCTCGCGATTTCAGATTGCTTTTTCCCCTTAAACATGTTTAGGCTCTCCCTGTATGCCAGGAGCAATTTTTTAGGAGCAAGCTTTTTATTTGATAGGTATGCGGGACATACGCTGTCGCAGCGGCCGCATTCGGCGCATGAATCCAGCTGGGTCAATTGGTCTCTGTTCAGATCTTCTATATATTTGGACCCAAACTCTGAGCTTCCATCGAGCTCAATATTTTTACCATAGAAATCATTGATTTGCTTTTCCGTATTCTT
The DNA here is from genome assembly GCA_023415815.1 of Bacillota bacterium. Classification (GTDB taxonomy): domain Bacteria; phylum Bacillota; class Clostridia; order Acetivibrionales; family DTU013; genus JAEZJL01. Next base: position 731 of record JAEZJL010000340.1, read on the forward strand.
TAATCTCCCGGGTTCAATTCCTTTTTTGTACATCAAATTCAGCATGGAAGCGGACAAATGCGGCATTATGCCGACTATCAGGGATAATATCATCATTATTGCGGCAGCGGAAAACAGGCACCAGGAAAAAATATAGGCTTGATAAAGGCCCTTCCAGCCCACCAGCAGCCCCTTTACCGGCGATAATAAAATATAACCCATAAACGAATAGATATTGCCGTTTTCATACAGCAGGCTTTTAAATCCCTCAAAAACCATGCCTGCCAAAGATGCAAATATGAAAACAATCAACGGAAGGATATGCCTTGAGGATTTCTCCAGCCGCGGCGTTTTCCCTGCTAGCCTCCTGAGCAGGGCGGAAACTGAGCCCGCCAGCAGCATGATGGCTCCGATATTTAATAAAAAGGAAATTACATTGGACAGGCTCCCCTGTAGAAATATACCATTGCTTATGGTATTCATAATGATTTGCACGGCATTGAATAAAAATCCAACAAGGGACAGCACCAGGCCGAGGACGATCAAGCTGTGGTTGACGGCTGACAGCTTGTCCTTCATTAGCCGGCTATTGAAAACAATGAAGGCTTTCATGACGGATATTTTTTTAGTGCCTGCGTCAGGCTCTTTTCTTCCTATGCTGTAAAACAAAATCCTTTTCAGCTTATGCCAGCTGACGTACAATAAAGCAAAAATAGAGAGCGTCGAAGCTATCGCCGGCAAAGCACCCGTTATCAGCACCGAACCAAAACCCATTTTGCTGCCTCCTTTAAAAATCACTTTTTTTTCGATCGCGCCTTGTTGAAATGGAATCCAAAGAAAGGAATATCATTGCTGATTTAACTATATCAGTTCCGGTAATATTTAGTCAATTTCTGTTGTAAAAATTTCTCACTTTTGCTATGAGAAACATACAGATCGTGTGAGCGGGCGGGGCTTTGCGCTTAGAAATCCGGCAGCTGCTGGCTCCTGCCGAAAAGCTTGACGAAAATGTCGACGATAAAGGGGTCGAACTGGGTGCCGGAGCACCGGATAAGCTCTTCCACGGCGTTTTGATGGCTCATGGCGGTTTTGTAGGACCTGACGTGCATCATGACATCGTAGGCGTCTATGATCGAAATGATCCTGGACAGCTTGGGGATGTCGTAGCCCTTCCGGCCGAGAGGGTATCCCGTGCCGTCCCATCTCTCGTGATGGCATAATATATAGTCGGCGATCTGGGAGAGCTCGGAGGACGCCTGGGCTATCCTGTAGCCGATTTCCGAATGCATCTTCATCTCCTCCCACTCCGTGCTGTTCAGCTTTCCGGGCTTGTTCAGGACCCTGTCGCTGATGGCCACCTTTCCGACGTCATGCAGCATCGCGAGCAGCTTCAGCTCGTCGAGCTCGTTGTCGGTAAGCCCGATGGCCGTCCCTATAATTACGGACAGCTGCTCCATCCTTTCGATGTGCTCCGAGGTCTCCTGGCATTTTTCAAACAGGGTCTCTTTGAGAGACGACACAAAGGAGCTCCTGAAGCTTTTGTTTTCGAGCAGCTTGTGGCGGTACATCCTGTCCTCGGCTATTTTAAGCACCTGGTGTATGTCCTCCCGGATGCCTGTCCTTGTCGCATGGCCCAGGGAGATGCTCAGCTGCACCTTTGTATTGCTGTTGATGATGCAGGACGTCCTGATCCTTTCGCAGATCTCGTCCACGGTCTTTTCGGATGTCTGGGGAAGCAGTATGATGAACTCGTCGCCGCCCCATCTGGCGATGATGTCCTCGGAACGGCAGGCCTTTCTCATGATGTCCGCCGCAGACTTGAGGATGTTGTCCCCCTCGAAATGGCCGAAGACGTCGTTTGTTATCTTGAGGCCGTTCACATCTCCCAATATGATGGACAGCGGAAGCTGCCTACCCGTATCCAGCCTTTGCAGCTCCTCCTCGAAAAACGCGCGGTTGTAGAGTCCGGTCAGCCTGTCGTGCTGGGCGGAATTCTGTATGTCCAGGAAAAGCCGCATGTTCTCAAGGGTGGCCGCAAACTGGTTGCACAGGGATGTCAGCAGCCCTGTCAGACTTTCGGGTATGGCGTGCGACGAATAGATATTGTCAAAAAGCGCCAGTCCTATGGCCCTGGTGCCTGTCATCAGCGGAAACCAATAGCCCGAGAGGTGCTTCAGCGGCTCGGGCTTGTTTTGCAGCCTAGGAAGCGCTGGTATCACATCCAGCTCCCGGACAGTGCCGGTTGAATCGGAGCACCGGCTGTTCGCGATGCTTTTGCCGTCCCGTTCATAGATGAATACGGTGGCCCTGTCGAATTTAAACTCCCTGACCGCAAGCCGCACAAAATCCGAAAGCAGTATCTCTATGCTGCTGATGGTCTGGATGTGGTTTACGATACGCGCAATCGCTTCATAATAATGCCTTACCTGGATCGTCTCCTGCATGAGTATGGCATGGTTCAGGCCAAGCGAGATGGCGTCGGCCATCAGGGCTATTTCGTCGGCGACGTCGCTGACGGCGTTCCTGGCGGCCCTGATTTCAAGCACGCCTATGAGCTTCATATTATGTATGAGAGGTATCAGCAGATGTGCCGCGGTATTGTCGTAAAGCCAGGATACCTGCCTGTCGCGCGTAACCGTTTTGGGCAGCTGGTAGAGCGGAATGACGTCCGACCCCATCCGTATCCCCACGCCGGTGCAGATCACCTCTTCGTGGAAATTCTCCCCCTTCTCGTCGCCGACATACAGGCGTATCCTGTCGGTGTAGTCCTGCAGCTGGTCATACAGGTATTTACCCGCACGCTCGAGGTTCATATTCATATCCTGCGAGGATGTAAGCAGCTCCGCCGCATGGATGCCTATGTTTATAAAATTCTTGCCGCGCCCGTCGCTAGACATTATCCATCTCCCATGTCATCCTCAAAAAATCAATCACGCTCCGGTCGAGATTGTGAAGGGTTGAGCGGATGGTGGTATCCGAGTCGGTCATCCTTCCGTTCATCATTCGCCAGAGAAAATTCGCAAAATCCTCGCTCAAATGCTTCTCTATATGCAGCCACATAGGGTGCATGGGGTATGAGCCGGATTTCTTTATCTGTTCATATATTATACCCAATTGTCTGTGCTTGCAGCTCCTGTCCCAGAAGGCGGACTGAAAAGCCGGGACGTCCCCGCTGTTTGAGGTCCACTGGTCCATGAAGCTGTCGCTATACATATATTCTACCACTTTCCACGCCGCTTCGGGAAATTTTGTTCCGGAGGAGACCGCCAGGGTGGAGCCCCCGCCCCAGGGCCTGGCTTCAGGGGATAGCGAGGGTATGGGCAATATGGAAAATTCCGCCCCCTGGCCGGCATACAGCCACGGACGTTTTATAACATCAGAAAGCGGGACCACCCAGCTGCCGGTAAAAAACACATACCTTCCCTGGGAGGCAAATTGCTCGAAAAGGTGCTGCGGATGCAGGCGCACGTCCTTTGTCGTTATCCCGCTCATCTGTATGAGCCTCGATATGTATTCAAACGTTTCTATGACGGTGTCGTTTTCGAATATATTCGCAGGTATGGGCGTCAGCGGCGGAAATTTCCAGCCGCTCGAAAGAAGCCAGGATACGTAATACCTGAAGGTCCAGTTATCGGGCCTGATCGGAAAAACCATGGGAAAGAAGCGGTTATTTCCCGACTTTTTCCCGCCGTCGTCGGCAAGCATTTCGCAGACCCTGTAAAAGCCTGCCCTGTCCGAAACATCCCGGCGGCTGATATCATACCTGTCCAGTATGTCCTGCCGCGCGGCCATTACAACCGTGTCCGCAAGCCACGGGACAGCCACCCTCCTCCCTTTATACGCGCAGTTCCCGTCAACCCAGTCCGCAAGCGAAGGCTTGAGCTTCATTTCATCGGGGACAGGCGCAAGGTATTCCAGGTGCGCCATCGTCTGGACGACGGTTGTCCCCAGCTCAAAGATATCGGGTGGGTTGCCGTTTTTGAAGGCGCTTATCAGAGTGGCGGCGGACCTGCTCCAGGGTATGATTTTGAGCTCAATATCCAGCTTGAGCTCCTTGCCGAGCCTTCTAAAGCCCTCCATGTAAAACGGCGCGGTTTCCCCGTAAACGGAAGAGCTGAGCCATAAGCGTAGCACATCGCCTGACATCAAAATACCTGCCTCCCCCATCTGCCCTTATTAATTTTTTATCTTCGGTTTTTTAATCAGAGCTTAAGACACCACTTTATAGAATCGGCAAGCAGCCTGATCATTTCCGCATTTGTAAAGCCCTCGGCCCTGTGAGTGGGCGTGATGCAAAGCACCCTGCCGGCGCCGTATTCATGCGCCCAGCCGGCTTCGCACTTCCCGTCGGCCGATTCCGACGTAAGAAAGACATTTGTACGTTCCGTATCGCATTTTACAAAATAGTGTTCATCCGGGACTTCGAAGGAATAAGGCCTGTCCGTAATAAAAATCGGCTCCACGGCGCTGTAAGCTATGACCTGGTTTTCTTTCGGATGCCTTATAAATACTCCCCCAAGCATCCTTACCAGCGGTCCGTCCTCCGGAAAGCCCGACAGTCCGGAGTGCCATGCAATAAATCCGCCGCCGCCGCTTACATAGTCCGTAATGCGCTTTTCAAGCTCCGGAGTCATCCAGTTCACCGGATTCTCTTCCGCAGGGTTCAGCTTGTTCATCTTCCCCAGTATGATCAATGCCGGATTTTCATCCAGCGCCTCGGACAGCTTCCCTACCCCTATATCCTCCGGCACGGTCCGGCTGTCAATCGAGGCCAGAGCCTTTTCGAGCGCTTCCAGCGCCAGGTCGTGGCTGTGATAATAATCGCCGAGGATGGAAAAGATTTTTTTCATAATTCTTTCTTTGTCCCTTTTTATTTTGTCTATTAATAAATAATTATAGGGTAATAGTAATAATATGTCAATTGATATACTTGCAAACATATATACTGCATTTTTAAAGGGACAGACACTGGTGTCCGTCCCCTGGCATAATAACCGATTGCCTTTCAGTTGCGCCGTACTGTCAGCCGGGCTGGGTTGCAGCAGCCGCGGAGCCGGATTCATCAGATCCGGCATGATCCTTGAAATGGCCCTTGCCTCCCGGTTTCATACCTTTTCCATGGCCGTGCCCCGGGCCCGCCTTCTGCTCCATCCGTTTGAGCAGCTCATTTCCCTGCTCCTGCGTCATCGCGCCTGCGGATACGTATTTGCCTACGAGCTCCTTTCTCAGGGCGGACAGGCTCTTTGAATAATTATCGATGTCCTTCTTCTGCTGGTCGGTCAGCTTTGACGAATCAGCATCATATAGCCTGAAGCACCCTATTCCGGACAGCCCTGCCATTCCCATGATCCGGAACGGCGTATCCCCGTCGGAGCCGGAAATGCCGTCGAGCTTGCCTGTTAAGGTGTCGCCCTGTGTTTTTGTAATCAGCCCGTCGTTTACGGCCGTACCGATAAATTCCTTATACAGCGTATTGATTTTACCTGCCGTCGCATTGATGTCGGCCTTCTGCTGGTCGGTGAGCTTCGATGTGTCTATAAGCCGCTTGGCCTGCCCGTCTTTCCTGCCGAAGCCTGCGCCCGAGGCCTTGCCGGGCATTACTCCGTATATGCCCCCGTTTTCCTGGGATGCCTTGCGGGCTTCGTCAATCCTCTGCTTTGCCGCTTCGCCGTCCTCCTTCGTCATGCTGCCGTTCTGGACCATTTTATCAATGAATTCCTTCTGAAGGTCGGCAATCCTTTTTGAATAGTCGGCTGCGTCTGATTTCTGCTTTGCCGTAAACCCTGAGGCGTCTATGCCCCGGAAGCCCCTTACGGTTTTAGCCGCCGTATCGGAACCCTCGGCAAAAGCTGAAAAAGGAAGCGCAAGAGCTCCGGCAACTGCGAGAGCTATCAAAAGCTTTGCTTTTGTCATTCGATTCACCTCCTTCCGTATTAAGTATAAAATTATTCTAACCAATAACCGTATATAAACGTTGCCGATAATGTAAAAATACTGTGAACAAATTATGAACACCATCCGTCTGGAATCGTCTGGACATAGGACGACGCCGCTTTCAGCATTTTTCGCTTCAGCCGGATTTCCGGAAAAAGACAAAGGAGACAGGAGCCTGTCCGGCGTTCCTGTCTCCTTTTATATGGCCTTTATTCTTTGAGAATTATTTATAAGGCCGTTATTTTTTTAGAATCATTGCAAGCGCCCTGTCGATCACCTCAGCGTTGCCGAAGGATTCGCTGATGCTGACCAGCGGCTGCTCGCCCTCGAGTATGCACCTTCCGAACTGCTCGATCTCGAGCATGTAATTGTCCGGGCATTCAATGCTGATCTGCTTGACGCCGCCGTCCTTTTTAAGCGAGATCCCCACAATGCCCTTCTGGTTGAAATTCGCCGGCACGTCGATAACGCCCTCGTCGCCGATGATTCTGTACCCGCACGCGGATGCGCTGTTGAACGAGCAGAAAGACACAGCCTTCAGGTCTCCCTCGAACTGCATCATGATGCAGCTGCTTTCATCCACGCCGGACTCGGGGCCGATATCGCCTGCCGCATATACCGAAACAGGCTCGGCTCCGGCGATATACCTTATAATGTTTATGTTATAGCAGCCGACGTCATAGGTGGCGCCTCCCCCCAGGCTTTTGACAAGCCTGACGTTTGTGAGGTCCGACAGTATGAAGCTGAAATGCGATTCTATGTATTTTATCCGGCCTATCAGACCCTGGGCTATCATTTCCTTGACCTTGAGCGTGAGCGGGCTGTGCCTGTAGGCAAATGCCTCCATCAGCAGGACTCCGTTTTTACGGCAGGCCTCGTCCATGATTTTGACTTCCTCCAGCGAGACTCCGAGCGGCTTCTCACACAGGATGTGCTTTTTATTTTCGGCCGCTTTAACCACCCACTCGCAGTGCAGCCCGTTCGGCAGAGGGATATATACCGCGTCTACCTCCGGGTCCTCCAGCAGCGCCTCATAGCTGCCGTAGGTCGTCACAGGCCCATGCTTCTCCTTGAACTGTTCAAGCCTGACGGCGTCCCTGCCGGCGATGGCGTAAAGTCTTGCGTTTTCGGCTTCCTTTATGCCGGGTATGACTGAACCGTCGGCTATATTCGCACAGCCCAGCAC
>JAEZJL010000353.1 GCA_023415815.1 Bacillota bacterium
GTTCATATCCGTGCCGATAAAGACCGTACTGTTCGTCACGCCCCTCTTCACCGCAAGCTGCGCATTGAGTACGTCCACCCCCGGAGCGTTCGCGGTGCAGCCCGAGGGCGAGTGGTTGATGACCGCCACGTCGCGTATGCCCGAAAGCTGCTGCAGCGCGCAGCCCGAATTGCACGTGCTCGACTGGCTGAAGCACCTCTCCCTGTCGCGGAGAGTCCCGCAGCGGGACTGGCACGCCAGATCCGCCAGATCCCCGTGATAGCCTGTTATCGAGCCCAAGCGGTTTTCTCTTGTACCGACTGTCGCTATGTCAAGATTGATTGTCATAGTTTTTTAACTCCCTTTTTGTTTTCTCCACCGTCGAAATTCGCTTTCGCACCTTTTCGCGGTGGGCGTTGCGCAGCAGCCTCCTGCCGATGTGCACAGCAATTCGGCCGGCATGCTTCTGCCAAGCTTATCTATGGCCCCGAGCATTTCGTCGTACGGTATGACCGCGTCGACTCCCGCCATCGCCAGATCCGCATAGACCACCGACATGCATGCGGCAGTCATGATCCTGCTGAAGCAGGGAGCTTCATACCCCCCTATCACGGGGTCGCAGGGCGTCCCGATAAACGTCTGCAGGGCCATTGAAGCGGCATGGCCGATTTTCTCGCCCTCTCCGGCCATCTCCACGATCGCGGCAGCTGTCATTGCACAGCATACCCCGCATTCACCGGCGCAGCCGACCACCTCTCCCGTAGGGTTCGTGTGCGTATAGGCCAGAGCTCCGATTCCGGCGGCGGCGAACAGCCCGCGCAGAAGGTCCTCGTCGCTGAAGCCGCGGGCTTCCTTGACCGAATACAGGGCTGAAAACAGGTACCCTCCTCCGGTGCCCATAGGCCCGGGCACAATAGGTACTCCCTTGAGCTTTGCATTCACACCCATGGCCCTTTTTATGATCCGCTCCGTCAATTCGCCGCTAAGGGCTCTGCCCCCGGCCCGGTATTCGTCCCATTTTTCACCGTCATATCTGTGAAACGGCTCCCTGTCGCTTATTTTCTTCTCAAGCGGGGCTGTAATCTGCCTGAGCAGGATATCCCTTATCCTTTTCATTTCGTCGACGACCCGCTCCTTCGGCCAGAGCGACGAATCCATTTCATATCTCACGGCGGCTTCACCCACGCTCACGCCCAGCTCCCGTGAAACCTCCAGCCATTCCTCTACGGTATTGAAAAGCTGAGGCTTCCTGCCCTTCCGCATGACCACCGGCAGGACAGGCTCCAGAAGCCCGATCCTGGCATCCGGGATTATTCGCTTTATACCGTCCGTCTCCGGTCGGACGGAGGCAAGAAAATAGTTAAGGGTCTGCCCCTCATTTTGCGACATGCCCCATCGGATGAAGCCCTCCGCATACTCCTCCACCGCCTTTTTCTGAATATCCGTAAGCGGTGAAAAAAACAAGCCCACATAGGTATCCCCAATCAGGTCGACAGGATAGCCCTCAAGCTTGTTTATCCTTACCATACCTCCCCCTGTCGAGTCGCCGACAAGTACGGCGGAACGGCCGCCGGCCCCGCGCAGGATGAATTTTATGGCGTTAGGATGGCGGCTCTCCTTCATTTCACTAAAAACATAGCGGTACTCAACGCCTCTTTCCCTTGCCAGCTCCTGCGCCGAATAGATTCTTACATCCTCCGGCCCCAGGCCCAATACTCCGGCGAGCATGCCCCTGTCCTCGTTCATAATCCCGAAGGTGCCGGCAAAGGAGCCCTGCGGGTCCATTACGAACTCCACCCCTGCCGGCGCTTCGCCCAGCAGGTCCAAGGCAAGCCTTCCCAGCCTGCAGGGTCCCGCCATATGCGAGCTTGAGCCTGGCTGCATCACCGGGCCGAACACATCGTTGAAAAAATCCGGATAATAGCTCATGAATTCTGTCCCGTTCTCTGTTTAAATTTATTTTTAAATCGTATATGTAAATTCAGGCATGATCCTCTTTAAAAACTGCTGGGTCCTCTTCTCCTTGGGGTGGGCGAATATTTCGTCGGGCTTGCCCTGCTCGACGATTACCCCCTCGTCCATGAAGATGACCCTGCTTGCTATGTCCCGCGCAAACGACATCTCGTGCGTGACCACGATCATCGTCATTCCCTCTTTGGCAACCTTCCGCATTACGGCGAGGACGTCTCCCACCAGCTCGGGATCGAGGGCGGAGGTCGGCTCGTCGAAGAGTATCACCTCCGGATTCAGGGCCAGCGCGCGCGCTATGCCTACGCGCTGCTGCTGTCCGCCCGAGAGCTGGCTCGGGTAGGAATCGTATTTGCCGTTGAGCCCGACCTTGTCAAGCAGACGGCGGCCTGTTTCCACGGCCGTATCCCTGGGCTGCTTCTGCACGATCAGCAGGCCTTCGATGACATTCTCCAGCGCGGTCTTGTTGTTAAAAAGGTTGTAGTGCTGGAAGACCATGGCGGTTTTGCTTCTCAGCTTGAAAATATCCTGCTTCGTAGCCTTGCGGCAATTGACGTCCAGCCCGTCGATGGATATCCTGCCATCGTCCGCGTGCTCAAGGAAATTGATGCACCTGAGCAGCGTGGTTTTCCCCGAGCCGCTCGGCCCCAGGATCACAATGACCTCACCCGTGCTGACCGTCAAATCGATGCCCTTGAGCACCTCGTTTTTCCCGAAGCGCTTATGAATGTTCGACAACGTTATCACAAACTCACCCCAATTTTAAAGCTGTTCAGCTTTCTCTCGACCCGCGAGAATATCTTTTCAAAAGTAAAGCAAATGACCCAATAAATAACCGACACGATCAGATACACCTCTATATAATTATAGGCCACATCCGCCTGTATCTTGGCGACCGCCATAAGCTCCATCACGGAGATCGTAAAGGCCAGGGAGGTCCCCTTTATCAGGCCGAGCAGCAGATTCCCGAAGCTCGGTATCGCTATGGCGAGCGCCTGGGGGATGATGATCCGCCTGAACGCCTGATATTTTGTCATGCCTATCGAGTAAGCCGCCTCATACTGCCCGGAGTCAACCGCTCCCAGCGCCGAGCGTATGGTTTCGGACAGATATGCGGAGGTGTCGACGGTAAAGGCCGCGATGGCGTATACAATCGCCGGGACATCCTGTATGTCGATATTCCATCCGTATTTCCCGCTGAGGTAATGCAGGAGCGCCGGTATGCCGAAATATGCGATATAGATGTTTACGACGAGCGGCGTGCCCCTGATAAAAGAAACATACGCCGCCGCTATCTGCCGCAAAACGGGGATTTTGTACATTCTCACCAGAGCAACGGCAAAGCCAATGACCAGTCCGAAGGCCATGGAGACCACGGTAAGGAACAGGGTCATCGGGACCGCCCCAAGAATTTTGGGGAATGCTTTGAAGATGAATGTAATATCAAAAGACATAGGACACATTTTCC
>JAEZJL010000356.1 GCA_023415815.1 Bacillota bacterium
GGCGACGTCATGCTGAGGGAATTCGATATCGTAGTAAAAGATAAGGTTATTCCCGCATTCATGGTATTCATAGACGGTATGGTAGACCGGAAGGTCATAAACGACAATATACTGCAGCCGCTGATGCTGCTGTCGAATCTCGATATCAAAGACGACGGAAGGAATATCGCCGAATATGTAAGAAGCCATATACTGCCTCATAATCAGATACGCGAGGTGCGCGAGCACAAAAAAGTAATCGAGGAAGTGAACTTCGGCGGCTGCGGCGTGTATATCGACGGCATGGCTTCCGCCTTTGCCGCCGACGTCAAGGGCTGGGAGCACAGAAACGTCGACCGTCCGAATACCGAGCTGGTCATCCGCGGACCGCAGGAGGGGTTTACCGAATCGCTCCGGGTAAATACGGCGCTGGTCCGAAAGAGGCTCAGGGATGAAAAGCTCGTTGCCGAAAACCTCGAAATGGGGGCAAGAAGCAAGACGCCCGGCTCGCTGCTGTATATAAAAGACATAGCCAACGATTCCCTTGTGACGGAAGTGAAGAGAAGGCTGAAAAATATAAAGGTCGACTATATTCTGGATACCGGAGAGCTCGAGCAATTCATCGAGGACAGCACCTTCCTTCCCTCCCCGCAGCTCATCGCGACCGAAAGGCCGGACAGGGCCGCCTCAGCGCTTTCCGACGGCAGGGTGGTACTTATCATGAACGGAAGCCCGTTTGCGCTCATCATGCCGGTAACGCATACCGACCTCTTCCATTCTCCGGAGGATACATATATAAGGTTCCCCTATGCCAATCTGATGCGGTTCATAAGGCTCATCGGATTGTTCTCCTCCCTGCTGCTTCCCGGCATCTACCTGGCCATAACCAATTTTCATCATGAGATGATCCCGACCGACCTGCTGCTTGCCATAGAGGCGTCCCGCGAGAGGGTGCCCTTCCCTTCCGTGGTTGAGATACTTATCATGGAAATCGCGTTTGAGCTCATAAGAGAGGCAGGTATCCGCATACCCGGACCCATCGGTCCGACGCTTGGCATAATAGGCGCGTTGATACTGGGGCAGGCGGCGGTCGCGGCAAATATCGTAAGCCCCATTCTGATTATCATCGTGGCGGTTACAGGCATCGGTTCCTTTTCCCTGCCGAATTTCTCCCTGGCTTTTTCCTACAGGATCCTCAGGTTCGGATACATATTCCTGGGGGCGATGGCCGGACTTCTCGGCATTACCGCGGGGCTGTTCATACATCTCATATGGCTCGTCAGCACAAAGTCCTTCGGCGTACCCTTCTTCGCTCCCTTCGGACCCAAAACCGCCAGAGGAATCGTAGACCAGCTCACCAAAATGCCCATATGGATGCAGGAGGAGAGGCCGGATATGGTGAACCCCAAGAAGGTAGGCAAGCAAAGCAAAACCAGCAGGGCCTGGACAAAAAACAACGGCGGCGGAGGCGGTGAAAATGGGAAATAGGATCTTTTTCGGACGCTGGGAGGGAGTCTCTCTTCTTGTAAACATGATCTGTACGAAAATATTCCTGAATTTTCCCCGCGCGGTGGCAGAAACTGCGGGCACCGCATCGTGGCTCCTTGTGCTGTACGATTCCATCATTGTATTCATCCTCTTTTATATAATCACCAGGCTGTACGGGCGCTTTGAGGGCAAGGACCTGCTGGATATCGGACAGCACGCCGGGGGCTCCATAGGCCGGATGGCTGTAGGAGCCGTCGTATGGGTATTTCTTGTTATTCACACAACCATCGTATTGAGAGAATTTGCGGAGGACATGAAGGTCATTGCCTTCTCCGTATCTCCCGTCAGCTTTGTTACCATGTTTTTTCTGGTCTGCATGATCGCGGGGGTATACTTCGGAGTAGAGGCAATCATGCGGTTCAATGCCATTGCCGTGCCGGTTATAGCGATCGGATACCTGGCCATCGTGATAGCCGTCCTGCCTTTTACCGATTTTACAAATCTGCTTCCGATACTGGGGACGGGACCGGCAAAAATTTTCGGCGAGGGCATACTGGGAATCTCTGTTTTCTCCGAGCTTCTGACGCTTTTCCTCATCGCCCCTTTTTTAAGGACAAACAGGAACCTGAGGAAAGTGGGATACGTGGGCCTGGGCATTTCCACGTTTTTTTTGCTGATCAGCGCGCCGGTATATATAGCCGCTTTGCCATACCCCACGGCGATGGAAAACTTTCTTCCCATCTACCAGCTGGCCCGGCTCATAAACTACGGCAGATTCTTCCAGAGGGTTGAGCCGCTTTTCATGGTGGTCTGGGTTACATCAGCCCTGCTGTATCTGACCATGACCTTTTATTTCGTCGTTTATATATTCAGGAAAACCTTCGGGCTTCAATACCAGAGGCCTTTAATTCTGCCTTTCGCCGTTATAATATTCACGCTAAGCCTGCTTCCGCAGAACCTGGTTACCACAGTGGAACTCGAAGAGCTGTTTCTCAGGCAGCTGTCGTGGATCGTGACCTTTGCCGCCTTAATATTTCTCCTTATTATTGCAAGGGCTGTTAAAAGGAAAGGAAAAAAGGAGGCAAAGGGATGAGATTTTCCAGGACGCTGGGGATTATCCTGCTGTTTTTTATTTTTGCCGGCCTGTTTTCCGGCTGCTATGACAGGCGGGAGGTCGACGACCTTTCCTACGTCATAGCGGTGGGCTTCGACAAAGGGACTGTGAATCCGCTGAGGATGACCATACAATATGCCATACCTCTGGCCATAGGAGGCAGCGGAGGCGGCGGGGGAGGCGGCGGAGGAGGCGAGGGAGGGTCGAAATCCACCAGCCTGGTCACGGTCGAGGCTCCCACACTCTACTCGGGACTGAATATGCTCAATAATTTTATCGGGAAGCAGCTATACATGTCGCACGCCAAGGTAGCCGTTTTTTCAGAAGAGCTTGCAAGGGACGGCGATATGCATGATTACCTGCGCGCCATGGTCAGGGGAAGGGAATTCAGGCCGAATTTGTATATAGCGGTAGCAAGGGGCAGCGCCGAGGATTATATCTCCTCCATTAAGCCCGTCCAGGAAGCCGACCCGGCAAAGTACTACGAGCTTAAATATTCGACATATACGTATACGGGCTTTTCGGCCGATACCGAGCTGAGCAATTTTTACAATGCTCAGGAGTCAAGCTCCATGCAGGCTGTGGCTACGCTGGTCGGCGTCGGCAAATATGAGAGCTCCAAGGATATAGACCCGACAAAGTCCACTGCTGCAGCAAAGGGCAGGGATAAGCCTTTGATGGGCGATTACAAGGCGGGTGAAATCCCGAAGACAGGGGATATCAAAGGGGAAACCCTTGGCCTGGCCGTATTTGACGGCACAAAAATGACCGGAGAGCTTGACGGACAGGAAGCGACAATGTTTCTGATGGCTACAGGCAAATTCCAGCAATCGTTTTTGACCTTTCCCGACCCCGAAAGCAAGGACTCCTATGTCGTTGTGAATCTGAAGCAGAGCAGGATGCCGAGATATAAGGTGGAGTTTGTAAACGGTAAACCGCTTATATCCTTAGCAGTCAAACTGGAGGGCGATTTTCTTTCCATACAGAGCGGCATCAATTATGAAGAAGGCTCAAAGCTTGTGGAATTTGAGAGCTCCTCCGAGCAGTTCATAAAAAACGAAATCGTGCGCTTTCTAAACCGCACCGCAAAGGAGCTGCACAGCGACATAGCCGGCTTTGGGAGATTTGAAAAGAAAGAATTTCTTACCTGGGACGAATGGAAAAACTTCAACTGGCTCGGCAAATATAAGGATGCGAGCTTTAATGTGGAGGTGGATCTGAAAATCAGAAGGACAGGGCTCATGATACGCTCGCTGCCTTCGCAAGCCTCCGGTGGAGAGGAGGGTTAATATTGGAGGATTTGAAATACGCCGCATTGCTGCTGCTGCTTGCCTGCATTTCGTTTTATACCGTGAGCTTCGGGGTCTGGACCTGGAGGAAAAAGAACAGACTGGGCGCGATTATGATATTTGCCGTAGCTCTGGCAAACCTGGCGCTTCCGATTTACTCGCTGCTTTTCAGGGATTAACTGGGAATATATAACTTCATAATTTCTGCTTTATCACAGCGGAATAAAGTGATAAAATATTAAAACAGATAACAGATATATAACCGTAGGATCTGGAGGCAGCGTCATGGAGGAACGCCTTAAAGTTGTGGATTTTGAAGGATTCATGGAGGAAACCGGCCTCGACGGTGAGACGGTAAAAGAGCTGTATGAAGTTTTTGTCGGAGAAATAGGCAGTGAAAGGGACAAGCTCTTTTCCCTGCTGTCGGCCGGTGAATTCATAAAGCTTGCCGAAACGGTGCACAACATAAAGGGGATATCCGGAAGCTACGGACTGCAGCGTGTCTACAGGGAGGCGCTGGAGCTTGGCGATCTTATCAAGGTAAACGGCCGGGCCGGGATCGAGGCCTCGCTTAAAAAACTGGAGACCCTTATAGACGAAGCCGTTTCGGAGATTAAGAATTATTATATGATATAGGGAGTACCTCCATGGAAAATTCAATAAATAAAACGATTGTCATTGTTGACGATTCGCCTTCCATAAGAAAAGAAGTGAAGGCTGTGCTGGAGAACAATTCTTTTGTTGTCCGCGAAGCAGGGAGCGGGTTCGGACTTTTCAGCATTATAGACGAATACGGCGTTCTGGCCGATATGATTCTGATGGACCTTACGCTGAATGAGGAGGACGGGTTTGATCTGGTAACAAAGCTGAGAAGCGTTGAAAGATTCAGGAATATACCCGTAATCATGCTTACGCAGCATTCGGACAGGGAGAGCGTCGCCACTGCCAGGCTTCTGGGCGTCCAGGGCTACATAGTGAAGCCGGTGAATCCCCGCCTGCTGATCGAAAGGGTAATCAAGGTCTTTGAGGAAAGCGCGGCGGTATGACGTCGTCCTGATATGAATGTTTGCCGATTTTTATGGGGGTACATATAAATGGGCTGGTATTTCGGTCTGTCTTCCAATTTGATGCTGTTTTCCGGTGCGGTCCTTTTATTTTTGATTTATTTGCTATCAAAAAAGAAGAACGTCCTGAGCGCGGAATACCTGAAAAGAATGCTGACCGCGGCGCTTATATGGTCGGTCGTCAACGGACTGGAGCTGGCTTCGGGCGATGTCGCGCTGAAAATATTTCTATCCAAAATCGAATATATAGGCGTCACAAGCATAATGCCCCTGTGGTTTATTTTTGTATTGAGCTATACAAAAAGGAAAGAGTTTCTGGGCATTCAAGGATGGATATTTTTCATTGTCGTATCCGCAAGCATGACATTGCTGGTTTTTACAAACGAGTACCACCGCCTTGTATGGCCTGAAATTACTGTCATACACACGGATAAGGGCCTTCTATTGAATTACGGCCATGGCGTCGCATTATACATGTACGTGGCTTTCGGCGCGGTTGTATTGATAACCGGGCTTGTCATGCTTTTCAACACATTAAGGATCACGCCGCCGCTTTTCCGGTGGCAGGTGTGGCTGGTCATCGCGGGCTCCGTTATCCCGTGGACGGGCAACGCCCTCTATATAGCGGGCATGAGCCCGCTGCCGTCTGTGGACCCAACTCCGCTGGGCTTTATAATTACCGGTTTCCTGTTTCTCTATGCCATTGCCAGGTATAAGATGTTCGACCTTATGCCGGTGGCGCGCGACGCGCTCTTTGACGAGCTGGTGGACGGAGTCATCGTCCTGGATGAAAAGAAGAGGATTGCGGATATGAACTCAGCCGCATCGGCATTGACCGGTATAGATCTGAACAGCGCGGTGGGGAAGCATATTTCCGGGTTCATTCCGGCGCTGGAAGAGGCGATGGAGGGGGTAAAGGACGCCGGAGGTGCGGGCGTTCACTATACTGAAAGCTTCGGACGAGTAATCGAAGTAAGCTTTTCGTTTCTTATGGATAAAAAGGAAAACGTCTTCGGACACCTTGTTTTCATGAGGGACATCACGGAGAAGCGCAGAGGCGAGCTTGAGCTGCTTCATGCGAAGGAGGCGGCGGAAGCGGCCAATGTCGCCAAAAGCCAGTTCCTTGCAAACATGTCGCATGAAATCAGGACGCCCATGAACGGAATAGCGGGCTTTCTGGAAATGCTTTCAGGCACGGCCCTTAACGAGGAACAGGCCGATTACCTCAAGGAAATCAGAACGGCGACCGATTCGCTGATGCTCCTGCTGAACGACATACTGGATTATTCCAAAATCGAGGCGGGAAGGCTGGAGATGGAATCCATACCGTTCAACCTGCACCTGCTTATCGAGGATTCCGTATCCCTATTCGCGCCTGCGGCCTTTGATAAGGGCACGGAAATAATAACTCACATAACCGGAGATGTGCCTGAAGGCGTGAGAGGAGATCCGGTCAAGCTGAGGCAGGTCCTGAGCAATATTATCGGAAATGCCGTTAAATTCACGGAAAAGGGTGAGATCACGGTAATGGCAAGCGCCTTGAGCTCCGGTGACAAAAGCGTCCGGCTCAGGTTCGATATAAAGGACAACGGCATAGGGATACCGGAAGAAGTCAAAAGCACGCTGTTTAAGGCGTTTACTCAGGCCGACGCCTCGACGACCCGGAAATACGGCGGCACAGGCCTTGGGCTTGCAATAAGCAAGCGGATACTTGACCTGGCAGGCGGAAAAATAGAGATAGCCCGGGAGGAAAAGGGCAGCCGGTTCGTCATAGAGCTTGAACTTGAAAAGGCTGATACCCAGGAAATCAAAACCGGCCAAGGATCAGGGGCGCTCGGAGGTACCCGGGTGCTGCTGCTTGACGCCAACAGCAGCAGCAGGCTGGCGCTGAGGGATTATCTTGAAAGGGCCGGCTGTACCGTAGCTGAAGCGGCCGACGGGCTTCAGGCAATGAAAGCGCTGGAGGTCGCGGAGGCGGATGAGTTGCCGGCGGTCCTGCTGATCGACCATCGGCTGTCGGATATTTACGGAGCCGTCCGCTATGGAGGGACTGCTGAAAGCGGCAAGCTGGCGCAGGTCAGAACAATACTCATGTGTCCGAAGACGCAGAGGAGCAATCTTGCCGCAGCGGCCGGGAAGAATTTCGAAGGTTATCTTTCCAGGCCCGTCCGGAAGACCGAGCTTTTGAATGCCGTAGCGGAGGCCCTTGGCAGGAGCGAAGCGGCGCCGCGGCCTGTTGTACGGGAAAATGTTCCCGAGAACCTGAAGATGCAAATGAGACCGAGCATACTTCTGGTGGAGGATATGGCGGCAAACCGGAAGCTTGCCGTGCTGATGCTTGATAAGCTCGGCTGCTCGGTGGAATGTGCAGATAACGGGGAGCTTGCCGTCGAAGCCTGCAAATCCAGAAAATACGACATCATCCTTATGGACTGCCAGATGCCTGTAATGGACGGATATGAAG
>JAEZJL010000368.1 GCA_023415815.1 Bacillota bacterium
GCCCTCAGGCCGTCCTGTATGATAAAAGGCGTGCCTATTTCTATGATATCGATACTGGCTTCGACTTCCTCCAGGTACCTCATTGCCTCCTCCAGGGTGACCATGTCCAGGGACAACTGCAATTCCATAATATTTTCCTCCTTAAAAATTCATCTGCAGACCAGGTTGGAGTTGATTTTATCCATAAAAGGCCCGGGGTCCGTAAGATACAGGAATTTCTCCGGGCTGGCCATAAAGGCTTTGTAAACGGGGACGCCGGCGCATATTCCAAGCTCCCTGCATTCCTGGACACGGGCGAATCTCGGCCTGGGCACATTTTCATACGCGCAGTTCTCCAGGAAGCCGAGCCCGCCGTTTTCTTTCGTAACATAGTATGCCAGGCCCCTGTGGGCAAGGACGGATTCATAGTAGTTCGGGCTCCCGTCGGCAACCAGGTTTGTGAAGACCAGACACCCCTCGCCTGCGTTTATTGAGCAATGTCCATAAAGAGGGGGGATAATGATTGTCTGACCCTCGTCGACCTCTGCGATGATCAGGTCCTCTATTTCTATTTTCTCATCCGCCGCATCTGCAGCCTTTAATTTTTGCAGGATGTATATTGCCCTGCCCTTGACCACCTCGTAAATTTCCGGATAGGACGTCGCCTTTCCCGGGATAAAGCCGTGGTAGTGGCCGGAGGTCTTTTTGCACTCTCTGCCCGCGGTCCCGGGCATGATAACGGTGATGTCATAGCGGAGCTCATGCTTTTCAAACGCGGCTTTGTCCTCGGTATAGTTTACGCCCCGGTAGAAGGAATAAAAAGGCTCTTCCGTGTCATAGGCGCGGTCGTACAGCAAGGCCTTCATGTCCTTGGAATATTTTACGCCGCTTCCGAGCAGGGTAAGGGATTTTTCCAGAACAAGCCCGCCGGAATTCTCATCCAGGTCGATGGGCAGGCCTGAGCGACTTAATCGTATCATTGCTTATATACCTCGCTTTTTAATAGGTTCAATACAAAACCGATAGATCAGAAAGCATATTCGCGGAATTCCTCCGCAAGCTTGTCGATCTCCAGCTTCTCGGCTTCGGTCAGCGGCTCGGTCGGAGTGCAGACCTTGCCGGAGCCTATCTTCACCGCGGCCAGCGCATACTTCATACCGCTGAAGCCGGACTTGCCCACATAGTTGATCTGCTTCAGCTTCAGCACAAGCCTTTGCAGCTCGACCGCCCGTTCGACGTCGCCTGCCCTTGCGGTATGGTAAAGCTCGACGAAAAGCTTGGGAAAGGAAGGTGCAAGACCGGAAATATTGCCCTGGGAACCGAATAAAAGGCTGGCGGCAAACAGCTCCTCGCCTCCGACAAGCACCGATATGTCCTTATCCCTGAGGCTGTATAACGTCCTCATGTGATGGTCCCAGTTCGGGCAGGAATCCTTATAGGCGACGATTCTGCCGTGCCCGGCAAGCTCGCTGATCGTCTCAGGCGCGATGTCGACCCCGCCGGTCAGGCCGGGCATGTTGTATATGCAGATATCGATATGGGTTTTTTCACAGATGGTGTAAAAATGCCGCAGGATCTCGCTCTGATACGCGCCGGGATTGTAAAACGGGGGCGTGACGACCGCCAGACGGGCGCCGATATCCTCCAGGTATTTGATGTTTTCAACGACCCTTGCGGTGGAGCAGTCTATTGCGCCGCTGTATACCGGAACCCTGCCTGCGGCCGCGTCAAGGGCGGTGCTGCTTGCCTGCCTCCAGACCTCGCGGGATACATGCACGCCCTCTCCTCCCGAGCCCATTGAGAATATTCCGTGAACTCCTCCGCGGATACAATGCTCGATTTGCTTTATGTAGCTCTCCCGGTCGAAGGTTTCATCCTCGAACAATGTCGTGATAAGAGGGGGAACTATACCGTGATACTTTTCTTTGTTTGTCATGGCGATCTCCTCCGATAATATGATTATAGTGTTGTCTGCCTTTCCAGGCGGTTTCTGGCTAATAGGCGGCTTTCCCGGACCTGAGAAGCTCAAAGGCCTCCTCTTCGTTAAATCTCTTCATTTTTCCCACGCCGCCGCCGTAAATCCTGCAGGCGGTTTTTGCGACATGTCCCAGCTCCTCGTCCTTGAATTCCAGCCTGCCGATGTCAAAGTAAGTGTTGGGAGCGTTGACCTTTTTCAGCCACTCCTTGTAAAGCGATATGCCTTTCAGGGACGCTTCCTCATCATTGCTGCCGCCGGCGCCGAAAATATTTTTTGCAAACCTCGCAAAGAGGTCCGGCCTGGTTTTATAGGAGCGCTCCATCCAGCGCGGAGTCAGCACGCCCAGGCATGCGCCGTGATGGGTATCGAAATAGCCGCTGAAGCTTTCCTCGATACCATGGCAGGCCATATCGGGAGCTCCCCTGCCTATCATGGTGAGCCCGGTCCCCCAGGTCATCGCCGCGCACCACATAAGCTCGCCTCTGGCGTTCAGGTCATCCGGGTCTTTTACCAGCCGTTCCACCGAGGACATGGTTGCAGCCAGTATTGACTCGGAAAATCTGCACTGGAACTCCGAAGCCGTATTCCCGTTGAAGTAAAATTCGAAGGTGTGGCTCAGGATGTCCATTGCGCCCCAAACGGCAAGCCTTACCGGCACAGTAAGGGTTATCTCCGGGTCCATGAAGGCCATTTTGGGGTGTACGGAGTCAAAGAAATATTTTTCTTTTGTGTCGTCGTTGACTATGACGGCGGAACGGTTGAGTTCAGTCCCGGTGGCGGCGATGGTTGGAATCATTATCGTATCGACGGATTTTACGACCGGCATGCGCTTGCCCCATAAAAAATGATAGGGATCCTCATCCGTTAAGGCGGCCGCTCCTATGGCTTTGGCGCAATCCATAGCGGAGCCGCTGCCCAGGGCTATAATGCAGTCCGCGTTATTTTTCCTGCAGACCTCCCCACCCTTGCGGACGCTGGACAGTCGCGGGTTAGAATCGATGTCCTCCATTTCAAGGACCGCAATACCCGCTTTACGGATATTTTCGGATACTTCTTCATACAGCCCGTTTTCATGGAACGGGCCCTTGCTGCAAACCAGCAAAGCCCTGCTGTACTTTCCCTGAAGCTTTTCTCCCAATTCCTTTCTGACTCCGTTACCAAAAAAAATACTGACAGGATTATAAAATGAAAAACCTTCCATAAGATATGCTCCTTGTTTTTAATAACAAAATAAGGTCAGCCTTGAATAACGTGAAGCCCCACGCCCTACAAACACGATTCTAGCAATATTCGGGGCTTTATTATAGTGACCTTGTTTAATAAAACATATCATTTTTGGCTGATTTCCATGGAAGGTATCCTTTTTTACTCTTGCGTCTGATTGATTTACGCTGTTATCGCTGCAGAGTTTTCAGGAAGCTTGGGATATTCTGAAAAAAGACCGTATCAGGGGAGGGACTGTTACTGTCCTCCCTGTGACGGTTCTGGAATCCGGGCTATGGGAAAAGCAGACGGGCACCTGGCTTCGGTATGAGAGAAGGAGTTTTAAAAAAAACTTGTCAGGGTCGGTGATTAAAGAGTTTGTATTTCCGGCAGGATATTCAATGTCCAGTCTTTGATTTTTTGCAGGGAAGTCTCATTTGTTGCTTCAATACGCAGCGTTATGCTTTCTTCGGTGACCGATTTGCGCACCAGAAGCCATCCGTATGGAAATTCGACCCTTACCCCATCGATCAGCAAAATATGGTAGCTTTCGCCGGCCTTGCTTACCCGTCCCAGCCATTCGTCCCTTTCACCGTAGGAACACTTTATTCGGATGTCGGGAGTAATGATGGTTTTGGGTATGCGGTCGACCGCGGCGGAAAGCTTTTCGCTGCTCTTGCCTGCGATTTCCGCCATTTTAAGCGCAGCATAGATGCCGTCGTCATAGCCGAGCTCGCCAAAAAAGAAATGTCCGCTGATTTCACCGGCCAGCGCCGAACGGTTCTCTAAAAAAGTCTTCTTTATAAATGCGTGCCCGCTGCGTTCCATGATTGGTTTTCCACCCAGCTCAAGCACTGCGTCCCTGACTACGGACGAAGATTTGATGTCATAGACCACCGAGGAGGGCCGGTGCTTCAGGTATTCGTTTATAAATATGACAAAGCTGCGCTCACTGTTGATGACTCTTCCCAGGTCATCGACGAAAACCACACGGTCGCCGTCTCCGTCAAAGGCCGCGCCAAAATCCGCGCCTGTTTCGAGCACTTTGGACCTCAGATCGGTGAGGTTTTCATACACGGCCGGATTTGGGTCACGGTTCGGGAAAGAACCGTCAAATTCGCAGTAAAGCGGCACCACATCATGCCCTATGATTTTAAACAGATCGGGGGCCAGCTTTCCGGTGGCGCCGTTGCAGCAGTCTAAAACCACCTTCAGGCTCTTTGCCGGAGTAAAGGCCTTTTTTACGCTGTCCTCGTAATCCTGTGTAATACCGACGGCTTCGCAGCTGCCTTTGCCGCTGAAAAATTTGCCTGCTTCCGCCGATTCTTTTATGCGCTGGATGATTTCAGGCGTCACAGGCGTGTTGTTGAACATCAGCTTGAAGCCGTTATACCTTGCGGGGTTATGCGATGCGGTAACCATCAGGCCGCCGTCGGTCTGCAGACGCCCCAGAGAAAAGTAAAAAGCGGGCGTCGGCACCATGCCGATATCCAGAATATTCGCACCGCTGTCCCGAAGGCCTGCTGTCAGCCGCTCCTTCAATACGGGGGTGGACAGCCTTACATCCCCTCCGATGGCAAGGATCGCTCCGGGCATCATCGTGCCGACCGCACGTCCGATCTTATAAGCGTCATTCTCATCAAACTCCGAGGGATAGACGCCCCGGATGTCACATTCCTTGTATATGCTCAAAATCTCACCTCATTTTAAAATGTCTCCGGCATTGCTCATAAAAAGCGCCATAGAGTTCATCGTATGATTTCACCTTTTCCTTAACCGGCTCGACTGTTTTTGCGAAGGTGATCATGCTGTCGGCAGCGTCTTCAAGGCTGGAAAAGCAAGTCTTTGACGCCGCCAGCATTGCGCTTCCCATGGCCGCGTCTACGACGGCGGGCACCTTCAGCATGCGGTTCATGATGCTTGCCCGGATGCGAAGCCACGCATCCGACCTGCAGCCGCCTCCGGATGTGAATATTTCATTACCCACCACACAGCCCAGGTTCTCGTTAAGATTGTAGGCAAGCCGTTCCACATAGCCGACCCCTTCCATAAGCGCCGTATACAATATCCTCTCGTCGGAGGTATCCCCCAGGATGAATTCCCGGGCTTCAGGGTCTATGAAGGGATATCTTTCACCGACCCCCGTCAGCGGGTACACAAGAACGCCTGTAGGGAAGAGCATTTCCGCCGAAGCGTTCAGCCTGCCGAATTCGCTTTTGTCGAATCTGCTGTTAAGACAGATTCCGCCTACATTGGACGCGCCTCCCGCCAGCCAGGAGCCTGAAGGCAGCTTGTGGCAGTAGCTGCTCCCGGTTGGGTCTCTTACGATGTCCGGGGATACTCCCTTGAGGACCAAGGTCGTGCCCAGGATGGTCGCCCAGCTGCCCGTA
>JAEZJL010000402.1 GCA_023415815.1 Bacillota bacterium
GGTCGTACAGATGCTGGAGAAGGAGATCCTGGAGCTGAAGGCGAATCTTGACACCCGCAGGGAGGTCGAAAAGGCAAAAGGCCTTCTTATGAAGCATCTGGGGCTTTCAGAGAACGACGCCTTCAAAAGGATACAAAAACAGAGCATGGACCGTGGAATTCCCATGAAAGAGATTGCAAAAGCCATCATACTTGCATATGATATTTAGTTAAGGGAGTATTCGTTCAGGCAGCAAACGGAGGTGACCGGCTTGGGGACAAGGCCGCTGATAGGCATTACACCGGGCTATAATGAGGAAAAGGACAGGATTTACAGTCCGAGGGGTACGCCGAAGGAGTCAATACGGCGGGCGGGTTTGCAGTCCTGCTTCCTCTGAATATGACCCGTGAAATGCTGGAAGAGGCGCTCGACAGGTTTGACGGCTTCCTGCTGGCGGGCGGGGCGGATATCGATGCAAGATGCTACGGCGAAGAGAACCTGAGCTTCAACGGCGGAATATCCCCGTACAGGGACGCTCTGGAGCTGAAGCTTGCCGGGGCTGCGGTCGAGCGGGGCAAGCCGCTGCTTGCTATTTGCAGGGGAGTCCAGGTTTTGAATGTCGCTCTGGGCGGCACCCTATACCAGGACATACGCTCCCAGATAAAGGACAGGGAACTGCTGAAGCACTGGCAGGAGGCGCCGGAGTGGTATCCGGTGCACGATGTCGCCCTGGAGAGGGATACGAGGCTCTGGAGCTGCTTCCGGAAAGAAAGCCTGGGGGTGAACTCCTATCACCATCAGGCCGTGAAGGCCGTGGGCAGGGGCTTGAGAATCACCGCCGTGTCAGGCGACGGGATCATAGAAGCGCTTGAGCATGAAAGCCGCAGGTTTGTCGTCGGCGTTCAGTGGCATCCGGAGCAGATGTGGCGGGAGAACAGGGAATTTCTAAAGCTATTCGAGACCTTTGTCGGGGAGTGCTGAGAACAGGCCGGACACAGCCGGATATCGGCAGGCTCTGGCGTCCGCGGCGGCAATATGCTACAATTGACCTGTAGATAGCTGTGAAAAGGAGAATGCCTTATGGCGGACAGGTTCAGCGTAGGAGACATAGTTGAATTCAGGAAGGAACACCCGTGCGGCGGCAAACAGTGGGAGGTCACCAGGACCGGGGCCGACTTCAGGGTGAAATGCCTTGGCTGCCAGCACCAGGTGATGCTGCCCAGGCCCAAATTTGAAAAAAGCGTAAAGAAAATCATAAAATCAAATCTTCCTCAAAACAATTCATAACTTGCTTAATAAATATAGACGCATTCTTTTTCCTCCCGAGAGAGATAATAATCCTGCAGGATTTATTTTTTTCTGCAGATTTTTATCGCAAGAGGGTGTATAAATGTTTGAACAAAAAGAAAAAAGAGGCTCTTCAAAGGTTTTTCTCAGTTCTTTGATATCTTCGATCATCGTAGGCGCCCTGGTCTATTTCGTAACAGCAGGGTACATCAGCGGAAGCCGTCCCGATACACAGCAGCCCCAGACGAACCAGATGCTTTCTGCCGTACAGACGACGCAAAATGCAAATAACGTCCAGGCTCCGGCACCCCAAAAGCTCGCTGCGGACATTTTGAGCAGCGAGCCCGTTTCACAATCTGTCGCAAAGATAGCTACACCCGGGGTAGTGGGTATAACCGTTGAAAGGCCCGAGCCCGGCAAGCTTTTTAAAAAGGACGGCGCGGTAGAGGTCGGCGTCGGGTCCGGCGTCATCGTCAGCAGCAGCGGCTACATTCTTACCAACAACCATGTCGCCGGAGGAAAGAGCAACCGCATCGTGGTTTCCTTCGCCGACGGCAGGAATGAGGACGGCACCACGGTCTGGGCCGACCCTGTCCTTGACCTGGCCGTGGTGAAGGTCAACCTGGACGGCCTGCCCGCGCTCGCTCTCGGCGACGCAAGCAAGCTGCAGGTCGGCGAACAGGCCATCGCCATCGGGAACCCGCTGGGGCTGGAATTCCAGAGAAGCGTGACCTCGGGCATAATAAGCGCTCTCAACAGGACGATCCAGATCGATACCGAGCAGGGCACCAATTACATGGAAGACCTTATACAGACGGATGCCAGCATAAATCCCGGCAACAGCGGCGGACCTCTTTTAAATTCCAGGGGAGAGGTTGTCGGCATAAATACGATCAAGGTGAGCAGCGCCGAGGCAATAGGCTTCGCGATACCTATAAACGTAGTCAAGCCGGTAATTGCCAGGCTTGTGAACACTGGCGGCTTTACGGAAGCCTATATGGGCATTTTCGCATACGACAAGTCCGTCAAGAATTATATCGACGGAAATTCCGGCCTGGACGGCGGGGTCTATGTCGCGCATATTGATAATAAGGGGCCCGCATACAAGGCGGGTATCCGCATAGGCTGCATAATAAGAAAGATAGACGATATGGACATCAGCACCATGATGCAGCTTCGCTCCTACCTTTACTCCAAATCACCCGGTGATACCATCAATGTGACGCACCTCATGCACGGGACGGATGAGTGGGTGACCACCCCGATCAAGCTCGCGGCCAAGGAAAAAGACGGGCTTATTACCAGGTGATGTATAATCCTCCGTGCCCGTTGGAAAGAATTATTAAAAACGGGTTTTCGGGGAGGACATATTGATGAACGAAGTCAGAAAAAACGGGAACAACAGCGATTTTGAGAAGACCATAAAGCAGTATCTCAAACAGGGCAGAGAAAAGCTGACAAAAGACCTGGCCGGTACAAGGGAGGCCATCAGGCTGATCGCGGACGACAAGACAAGGGATTTCCTGAGGACCATGGACAGGGGTCTGAACAAGGAGGAAAGGGATTTCCTGAGCGCCCTGATAGTCACCGGCATGTATCAGTCCTTTTGCTACGGCTACGGAATCGGGAAGATCGAGGGACATACCAACGAGAAGATCATTCTCTGAAAAGCACAAAATAGTAAAAAGACGCATTTAAACTGGGCAATAAAAGATAAAAATGTTCTTGACATGAATATGCCTGCGCTGGTAAAATATAATACAATATTTAAATGGCAGGCAATATATAGGCTTGTCGTTGCAAAGCTATGATGGAAAAAAGATATTCCGTGACGCGCAAGAGAGCCGGTGTTTGGTGCGAACCGGCGCAAGCGGAGTATGTATGACTCGCTCCGGAGCTTCACCGCAAGGTGGCGTTGACAACGTTACAGTCCAGTACATCAGTACTTGCCGAGGATAAGCCGCATGGCTTGTCGAAGTAGGGTGGTACCACGTAGGCTTAATGCCCTTCGTCCCTGCAGATTTATATCTGCTTGACGAAGGGCTTTATTTTCAACAGGAGGAGGTTGCATTATGAAATTGACAGGAGCACAGGCGATTGTAAGGGCTCTTGAGCTGGAAAACACAGAAGTCATATTCGGATATCCCGGAGCAGCCATTTCTCCGTTTTATGACGCTCTGCTCGAGTCGCCGATTAAGCACATACTGACCAGGCACGAACAGGGCGCCGCTCACGCCGCCAACGGCTATGCGCGCGTCACCGGGAAGGCGGGCGTTTGTGTGGCGACCTCGGGACCGGGCGCTACGAATCTCATCACGGGAATAGCAAATGCATACATGGATTCCGTACCTATTGTCGCGATAACAGGGCAGGTTTCCAGCGAGCTGATAGGAAGGGATGTCTTCCAGGAGGCGGATATTACGGGGGCGACTGCTCCGTTCTGCAAGCACAATTATCTTGTAAAGAAGGCGGAAGACCTGCCGAGGGTCATAAAAGAAGCCTTCCACCTGGCGACAACAGGAAGGCCGGGACCTGTCGTCATTGACGTTCCGGTGGATATACAGACGCAAAGCATCGAATTCAGTTACCCAGAAAGCATTGATATAAGAGGCTACAAGCCGACCTTGAAAGGGCATGCGGTTCAGATAAGGAAGGTGGCTGAAGCGCTCAAAAAAGCAAACTCACCTGTTATATGCGCAGGGGGAGGCATCCTCATAGCGGAGGCCTCGAAGGAGCTGCAGGAGCTGGCTGAACGGCGCAGGGTTCCGGTTACCACCACCCTTATGGGAATTGGCTCGTTGCCGTCCGGGCATGCCCTGAATTTCGGGATGGTAGGCACTCACGGAAGCTATACGGCAAACTACGCCGTACACAACGCCGACCTTGTCCTGATCCTCGGAGCGCGCGTTGGCGACAGGGCGATGGGGGCGGCCGGACAGATCGCGCAGAAGGCGAAGATCGTCCATATCGACATAGACCCGGCGGAAATAGGTAAAAATATCGATGTTTCGATCCCTGTGGTAGGCGATGTGAAGCTTGTCCTTCAGGATATGCTCGGACTTCTCGAGGAAGGCGGAAACGAAGCCTGGGTTGAGGCGCTGGAAAAAGTAAGGCAGCAGAAGGACAGGATACCCGACGCGTCGGAAGACGGCTATGTAAACCCGAAATACCTTCTGTCGGTGCTTTCGGAATATATAAATGAAGATACGATCATAACCACCGAGGTCGGGCAAAACCAGATATGGACGGCGAACAATTTCAAGCTGAGAAAGCCCGGGACCTTCATCACCTCGGGGGGACTGGGCACCATGGGCTACGGGCTTCCTTCCGCAGCCGGGGCAAAGCTCGGCCGGCCTGACGCCGCGGTTATTGCGATCAGCGGCGACGGAAGCTTCCAGATGTCCATGCAGGAGCTCGGCACGATGAAGCAGTTCGGGCTGGGCGTTAAAATAATCGTTTTCAACAATTCAAGGCTCGGGATGGTGAGGGAGCTCCAGAAGAACAAGCACGGGGGCAGGTACTCCCAGGTATTCATGGAGCACAACCCGGATTTCATAGCCCTGGCAGGGGCTTATGGCTTCAAGGGCGAGAGGATAACCTCAAACTCCGAAATAGACGCTGCGCTGCGCAGAATGACGGCCGACGGCAAGCCGTACCTGCTTGAATGCCTCGTCGACCCCGAGGAATCCACGCTTTGACGGTGGAGCTGCAGAGGTATAGAATAGGTAGTATGGTAAATTTTTTACGAGGATAACTCGAAAGGGGTAAAATAATATGGCGAAGCATACATTATCGGTGCTGGTCGAGAACCATCCAGGCGTACTTTCCAGGGTTGCGGGCCTTTTCAGCAGAAGGGGCTTCAACATAGACAGCCTGGCCGTAGGCGTGACGGAAAACCCCGACATCTCAAGGATGACGATCGTCGTCGACGGGGACGATTATACGGTCGAGCAGGTGAGCAAGCAGCTTAACAAGCTGATCGACGTCATTAAGATCAAACAGCTTGAAAAGGCCGAATCGGTAAGCAGGGAGCTTGCAATGATCAAGGTGGCCGCAAATGCCGTGTCCCGTTCGGAGATCATGCAGCTTGTCGAGATATTCAGGGCCAAAATAATAGACGTATCCAAGTCCACCCTGACAATCGAGATATCGGGAGGGACCGATAAGGTCGCCGCGCTTGAGGATATGCTCAAGCAATTCGGGATAAAGGAAATCGTGAGGACGGGTACCATTGCCATCGAGAGGGGCAATCGATTTATAAAGGTAACCAATAATGATGAGGAGTGATATGAGTGGCAAGAATGTATTATGACAGCGACTGCAATCTCGGTTTGCTTAAGGGCAAGACTGTAGCGATTATAGGTTATGGCAGCCAGGGACATGCACACGCGCAGAACCTTAAGGACAGCGGCGTCAACGTTGTCGTCGGTCTGACCCCGTCTTCGGACAAAAGGCAGCAGGCTGCAAACGACGGCCTGACGGTGCTGGACACCTTTGATGCGGCCAAGGCTGCGGACATCATAATGATACTGGTCCCCGACCAGATCCAGGCGGATGTTTACAAGGAAAGCATACTGCCCAATCTAAAGGACGGCAACGTATTGATGTTTGCCCACGGCTTCAACATACATTTCAATCAGATCGTGGCTCCGAAGGACGTGGACGTTATCATGGTCGCGCCGAAAGGGCCCGGGCATACCGTGAGGAGCCAGTACAACGAAGGAAGGGGAGTACCCTCCCTGATAGCCGTCCACCAGGACGCGTCCGGCAGGGCCAAGGAATATGCGCTGGCATATGCTTCGGGTATCGGCGCCGGAAGAGCCGGGATTCTTGAAACCACCTTCAGGGAAGAAACGGAAACCGACCTGTTCGGCGAGCAGGCGGTATTGTGCGGCGGCGTCACCGAGCTGATGAAGGCGGGCTTCGAAACGCTTGTAAATGCGGGATACCAGCCGGAGAGCGCGTATTTCGAATGCGTGCATGAGATGAAGCTGATCGTCGACCTTATCAATTCCGGCGGTTTTGCTTTCATGAGGTACTCTATCAGCGATACGGCGGAATACGGCGATTACATGATAGGAAAAAGGATCATCACCGAAGAGACCCGCAAGGAAATGAAAAAGGTACTGACCGAGATTCAAAACGGGACGTTCGCTTCCCGCTGGATAGCTGAAAACAAGGCAGGCGGAAGGGCTGAGTTCCTTGCGACGAGAAGGCGCGAGTCCGAGCACCAGCTTGAAAAGGTCGGGGCCGAACTCAGGAAGATGATGAGCTGGCTGAAAAAATAGATCAATAGATATAGAGGCGGCAAAACGCCGCCAATACCCGCGGAGGCCGGGGAAAGCCGGCCTTCGCAGGAATTATGCAGGGGGACGCTTCTTTCATATCCCCATATGGATTGAGAAATGTCCCCCTTTAAATTAAAGATACTTATAAATATGAGATTGATTGAGAGGTTAAATTATGAGCAATAAAATCTATGTATTCGATACGACCCTGAGGGACGGCGAACAGGTCCCGGGCGCCAAGCTGAATATTCCGCAGAAGGTGGAGATAGCCAAGCAGCTGAAGACGCTCAAGGTCGATATCATCGAGGCCGGCTTCCCGGCGTCGTCAAAGGGGGATTTCAAGGCTGTCGAAGCGGTCGCGAAGGCTGTCGGCGACGGGCCCATGATAACAGCCCTGGCGAGAGCGGTGAAAAACGACATCGACGCGGTCTACGAGAGCATCAAACGCGCCGAAAGACCGTTGATACACATGGTCCTCGGCACTTCGGACATACATGTGGAAAAGAAATTCAACAAGTCAAAGGACCAGATACTGGAGATGGGCGTAGAAGCCGTTAAGTACGCCAAGAAGTTGCTCCCCGACGTGCAGTATTCCACGGAGGACGCCTCGCGCTCCGACTTCGAATACCTCTGGAAGACGGTCGAGGCTGTGGTAAAAGCAGGCGCGACCATGATAAACATACCGGATACCGTAGGCTATGCTGTGCCGGAGGAATTCGGAGAGCTGATAAGGAAAATCAATTACAGGCTGAAAAACCTGAACGACAAGGTAATACTGAGTGTGCACTGCCACAACGATCTGGGCCTCGCGACCGCAAACACGCTCATAGCTGTAAAGAACGGCGCGAATAAGGTCGAGGTCACGATAAACGGAATCGGCGAGCGGGCTGGCAACGCCTCCCTTGAAGAGGTTGTCATGGGGATACGCTCCAGATCAGAGTATTATCTTGCCTCAACAGATATAAATACCCAGGAGATCATCCGGACCTCAAGACTGGTCAGCAACCTTATGGGACTGGAAGTGCAGGTAAACAAAGCCATCACCGGCGAAAACGCCTTCGCGCATTCCTCCGGCATACACCAGGACGGCCTCCTGAAGTCGCGCGAGGTCTATGAAATAATACTTCCCGAGGACATAGGGCTCAACGATATGGAGCTCATCCTGACCGCGAGGTCGGGCAGGCATGCTTTGAAGGACGCCTTTGAGAAGCTGGGCTATAAATCGATCAATGAAGAAATTTTCAACACCCTCCACGAAAAGTTCCTCGAGCTGGCGGACAAAAAGAAGGAAGTTTACTATCACGATTTGTACTATTTGCTTGAAAATTACGGCATCGACCTGATCAACGGACAGCCTGACGAAAATGGAAAGCCGAGCCTGAAGCTGTACGAAATCGTCAATTTCCAGGTCATAAGCAACGATATATTCCCGTCCGCGACGATCAAAATCAAGAGGGGCGAGGAAATATTCGTCCAGAGCTCCAGCGGAGACGGCCCGATCGACGCCATTTATACAGCCATCCGGAATATTACCGGGATGGACGTGAAATTGACCGAGTATAAGATAAACAGCATATCGCAGGGCAAGGAAGCCCTGGGACGCGCCAGCGTACAGGTATCCTATGACGGAAAATCCTATTCGGCAAGGGCGATCGACACGGATATAATCAAAGCCAGCGCGGTTGCATTCCTGAATGCGGTAAATAGGATTATTCTCGAAAGCGAGCTCAACGGCAATAACGGCGAAGACAGAAAGCAGCATGAATGACAGAACGGCAGAATAAAGAGGGGGGATCCGCGTGAAAGCAGTAACGATATACGATTCGACACTTAGGGACGGAGCCCAGGCCCAGGGCATTTCATATACGGTTGAAGACAAGCTGAAGATCATAAAGAAGCTTGACAGGCTTGGAGCCGCTTATATCGAGGCGGGAAACCCGGGCTCGAACCCAAAGGACCTGGAGTTCTTCGAGAGGGCCAGGGAGCTTAAGCTGGAGCACGCAAAGCTGATTGCCTTCGGAAGCACCCGGAGGGTTAATATCGCCGTTGAGGACGATGCAAACATAAAATCACTGCTGAGGGCGGACACCGGAGCCGTGGCGATATTCGGCAAGTCCTGGGACTTCCATGTCACGGACATCCTCAAAACCACTCTTGACGAGAACCTGAGGATGATATACGATACCATAAAGCATTTCAAAGACAACGGCAAGGAGGTCGTTTACGACGCCGAGCATTTCTTTGACGGCTATTCGGCAAATCCCGGGTATGCCATGGAATCCATCCGGGCGGCGGCGGAGGCGGGCGCGGA
>JAEZJL010000432.1 GCA_023415815.1 Bacillota bacterium
TTCTCCAGCATCTGTACGACCTTGCTGTTCTTTGCCAGCAGTTCTATCGTATGCGTAAGCAGGCTCTTATTCACAGGCTTTACAAGACATACGAAATTGTTTTCGCGCCTGAGGGGATAGACCGTACTTTCCTGTTCAAGAGAGGTGATAAGTACGACGCTGCATATTTTGTCTTCTAAAGCTACCTTTGCGACATCATAGCCGCTCATAAGGGTGAGATTCTGTTCCAGGACAACCACATCAGGCTTCAAAAGCCGCAGCTTTCTGAGGCACTCGGCGCCGTCTCCGGCCTGGTCTATGACCATGCAGCCGGCTTCCACAAGTATGGCCTTGACTTTTCCTGCCAGGGATTCGCTCCCCATTGCAACCAATACTCTTATTGATTCCATAAAAACACCCCAATACAAAAATACAGAAACCCAAAATTCACCAAAAAAAAGCAGCCGTGCCCGTAGGCCGGCTGCTTCATCGCAGGCGTTAAAACCGTATTATGGTTCAGATCTCAAGGACTCAATACATGGTGAGGTAGTTATCCAGCTCCCACTTGCTTATTTTAGTCCTGTATTCATTGCATTCTTCCGTCTTGGCTTCTATATATTTTTCAAATATGTGCTCGCCCAGTATGCCCTTGACGAAATCGCTTCCCGCCATTTCGGCAATTGCTTCGTCAAGGCTTCCCGGCAGTGAATCTATCCCTTCGGCCCTTCTTTCTTCCTTAGTCATCTGGAAGATGTTTTTGTTTGTGGCCTCGGGAGGCATTATCTTATTTTCGATGCCGTCAAGGCCTGCCGAAAGTACGGCTGCCAGTACCAGATAAGGATTGCAGGACGGGTCCGGGCATCTGAGCTCAACCCTGGTCGCCGCCCCCCTTGCCGCAGGTATTCTTATAAGCGGGCTCCTGTTTCTTGCGGACCAGGCGATATATACGGGCGCCTCGTAACCGGGGACAAGCCTCTTGTATGAGTTTACAAGGGGATTCGTAATAGCGGATATGGATTTTATATGCTTCATAAGCCCGCCGATAAACCAATAGGCTTCCTTGCTGAGCTGCAGCGGGTCATTTTCATCATAAAAAGCGTTCCTGCCGTTTTTGAAAAGCGAAGCGTTTGTGTGCATTCCCGAGCCGTTGATGCCGAAGATGGGCTTGGGCATGAACGTCGCGTGGAGACCGTGCCTCTGGGCTATTGTCTTTACCACAAGCTTGAAGGTAAGTATCGCATCCGCCGCTGTCAGCGCATCGTTGTATTTGAAGTCGATCTCATGCTGTCCGGGCGCAACCTCGTGATGGGATGCTTCTATTTCAAAGCCCATCTCCTCAAGTGCAAGACACATATCCCTTCTTGCGTTTTCGCCGAGATCCACCGGGCCGAGGTCGAAATAGCCCGCATTGTCATGCGTCACCGTGGTGGGATTTCCCTCGCTGTCGGTCAGGAAAAGGAAGAATTCGCATTCGGGACCTACGTTGAAAGTGTCGTAGCCCAGCTTCATAGCCTTGTCGAGCGCCCTTTTGAGAGCATTCCTGGGATCTCCGTTAAAAGGTGTGCCGTCGGGGTTGAAGACGTCGCAGATAAGCCTGGCGACCTTTCCCGTCTGGGGCCTCCATGGGAAGATGACAAAGGTATTGATATCAGGTCTGAGGTACATGTCCGATTCCTCTATCCTCACAAAGCCCTCGATGGACGAGCCGTCGAACATGCATTTATTGTCAAGCGCTTTTTCAAGCTGTTCCGAGGTTATCGCAACATTTTTCAGGGTACCGAATATATCCGTGAACTGCAGGCGTATGAACTTAACATCCTGCTCGCTGACGATTCTGAGGATGTCCTCCTTGGTATACTTTGGCATGTAAAACACTCCCTTTCAATTTATCTAATTTTATGAAAACAAATAAAAAAGCGTCTCAAACAGTGCGTAATAATCCTGTTTGAGAACGCCATTGTTCCAAATAAAAAGCATAATTAAATTAGATGTGTTTATTATAACACAAAGCCGGGATAATGCAATATGTTTTTACTCTCTTTCGAACATATCCTTCCCAACCCCGCATATCGGACAAACCCAATCCTCAGGGATGCTTTCGAAGGGAGTCCCCGGCGCTATTCCGCCGTCCGGATCTCCGACTGCCGGATCATAAACATAGCCGCAGGCTGTACAGACATACTTATCCATTTTCAATCTCTCCATTCCATCAAAATTGGCGCCGCTTTGTCGGGATAAATCAACCTTAACTATATTACCCAAAGGCTCCCGCCTCAAAACACAAATCTCAGAATTCTTTTTTCCTCCGGCCCCCGAACAGCACCAGCAGGCCAATGACGATCAATATCGCCGGTACCAGATATTGCCTCGTACTCAGGTCGAAAAGCTCCTTCATCGAGAATGAGAAAAAGAATATGACGGACAGCCCCCCCAGTATCCCCACCGGAACAAGCAGCCCTTTTTCCCTGTTGCCGAAGGCATAAAGCTCAAACAGTCCGAAGGCGACCGCGAATATATATGCCGGCCATGTGATATCCCATGCGCCGAACAGCATATTGATCTGGAACACAACTCCGAGTACAAGCAGTATCCCGCCGGGTACAAGCAGCCCGGGGTCCTTTCTCCTGCCTGAGAAAAAGCCATAGTGGAAAAGAAGACCGGGTATCAGCAGAAACAGCGAAGGCCAGAATTTCCCTATAAGATTACCCAGACTGAACAACTGAAAGAATGGGTCCATAATATTGAAATTCTTTAAAAGAAATAACACACCCAGTATTACAAAGATTGTTCCTAAAATTTTGCCGGACTTGTTCATAAAATAACCTCCCGATTTATATCATTCTATAATATTATAATGCTAAACCGGGGAATTGTCTGATAAATTTGAAAGTCGCGCATACCGCTGCCATATAAACTGCAAAAAGACTGTTGCACATGTCAGTCGGCACACGAAAGGGGTATGGAGGAGGGGTCCTTCTCAAGCTTCCAGAGCACATAGCGTATACCGGTGGAGACCAGGTCGGCCATCTTCATAACAAGGTTCAGCCTTGTATTCTGCAATACGAGGAAATCCATGAAGCCCCCGAAATTCACTATGCCTGTGACATACATGTCGCCGACGGGATTCAGCTCCTTATTTACGCCGGAGCCAGGCTTTATGGGGCCTTCGCCGATGGTGATGAAGCCTACGTGGTCCATTTTGCCCAGGCAGGCGTCAATGGCTATTACAAAGGGCCTCGAAAACTCGGCGGAGATCCGCTTCATCACTTCATCCAGGTTCTTTGCATGTACCGGGTTCTCAAGATCCCCATGCACGTGGACATTTTTATATTTGAGATTGCCGATTTTATATCCGATCAGAGGCCCCAGGCTGTCGCCGGTCGACCTGTCGGTCCCTATGCATACGAAATTCACCGACTGATAACCGCTTTTCAAAGCTTTTTCCATGAGACTGTACAGCTCGTCGGTGAATTTCCTGAAGGCCGTAGTACTGTAAACATCAATATATTGCTGTCTGGCCGCCGTCTTAAGAAACATTGATTGCTCCCGCCGCATACGTTTTTTATATATTATTGCCAGGGCGGCATATTTTATTACTATATTTTATTATTGCCCGTTAACGGCCCGTTTGATATTATTATGAGTATGTAGTCGAAAAGGGGTGCCGTACATGGAGACATTGAAAAGGAACAGGCATTTTGTTGAAGATATATTAGACGGCATGCTTGACTGGGTCAGGGTAATCGACAGGGACAACAACGTAATCTATATGAACAAGGCCATGTCCGAAGGCCTGGGGAAGCCCGAGATAGGGCTGAAGTGCTACCAGATCCTCGGCAGGAGCGAGCCCTGTACGAATTGCATATCGCGGGAGGCGGTATTTGACGACAAGTCCCACGAAAAAGAGGAAAGCATTGGCGACCGTATTTTTTCGGTGATGAGCTCTCCCTTGAAAAACGAAGCCGGGGAAATCATTGCCGTAGTCGAGGTCCTCCGTGATACGACACAGGTCAAGCAGCTCCAGAAGCAGCTGGTCCGCCAGAACATGAAGCTCAACGATGAGCTGAAGCTGGCCAAGAAGCTCCAGTGCAGCCTTCTTCCCAAGAAGCTGCCGGAGGATAAGATAAATTTTTCCTTTATCTATAAGCCCTGTGAGGATCTCGGCGGCGACTTCCTTGATATTTTTAAAATAGACGAGCGGCACATCGGCATATACATTGCGGATGTTTCAGGGCATGGCGTACCGGCCTCCATGCTCACGGTTTTCCTACGCTCCTCATTGAACAAAAAGCTGCTTTCACCGGCAAAGGCTCTGCAGGAGCTGTATCAGGAGTTCAACACAAGCAGCCTTGACGAAAATCTGTATATAACCATCTTCTATGCTGTGATAGACCTTCAGGACATGACCATGAAGTTCTCTAATGCGGGCCATAACGTTTGTCCCATCATATTCAACAGCGACAGGTTTGAGCTTCTGAGGCTGCCTGGAATCCCGATAAGCAACTGGCTGGAAAAGCCGGAATACCGCGACGGCGACGCGAAGCTGTACAAGGGCGACAAGGTATTCTTCTACACGGACGGCATTATCGAAATGCGCAACCGGGCAAACGAGCAGTTCGGAGAGGAGAGGATACTCGACCTGCTGCTCAACGGCAAGCTCGACACGGTTTCGACGCTGAACGCCATCGTAGACGTAGCCTGCTCTTTCGCCGGAATCGGCGACATCGAAGGCATCCCGGACGATATTACGATAGCTTTGCTGGAGATAAAGTAAGCATCAACCTTTTCTCGAAGTCACAATGGATTTAATACCTCGCTGCCGTTATTTTACGCCGTATATGCAAGGCGGGTTTAATGCGCCCAACTTATGTGCTATAATATATACAGATATTATCAACGGGGCAGGGAGGCGTGGAAATGCTCGGATATCTTAACTCTATAGAAGAGGAAGCTGTTAACAAGCTTAAAAGTCTATTAAGCCTGAGGCTGGGAAACAGCTTCAAGAGTCTGCTCCTGTATGGCTCCAAAGCCCGCGGAGACTATAATAAAGAATCCGATATTGATATTTTAGTAGTTGCCGATACTATAGCTCCTGAGGTCAAGGATGCTATCAGAGAAACGGTACTGGATATCCAACTCGAGTATGACCTGCCAATTGCCGTGCATATACGCAGCTTTGATTATATCAGCATTCAGAAGGGCAACCCTCTGAACCTGTTCATCCGCAGCATTGAAAGAGAGGGCATCCGGGTATGAAAGCGGAGCAGGACAGTATTATTTTAGCAAGGCACTATATAGCAAAGGCTAGAGACAGGTATGATGACGGTCTGATACTTAAAAACGCGGATAGATATGAAAGTGCAGCAAACAGATTATACTACGCCCTGTTCTATGCTGCCAATGCGCTCCTTGCCCTTAAAGGCGCTGCCAGCAACCGGCACAGGGGTGTTAAAACTCTATTTGATCATGCATTATATCAAGACGGATATTATCAACCGGAAATACAGCAAACTCTATAATACTGTTCTTGAAGTCCGTGAGGACAGTGATTATGAGGATTTTTACATAATAGATAAAGCGGAGGTTGACAGTAATTTTATACAGGTCGGAGAGTTCATAGGCTATGCTGAACTATTCATTGCCAAAGCAGCCTCCGATGAGACAGAAATATAGAAATATAACATGCGCCTCCATTGTGTCCGCTCTTCAATTTAAGTAATAATTTTAGTTGACAATTCGACACGATCGTGATATTTTGTATATAGAATATTTCGATGTGCGTAATATTTGTGTGGAGGAGCTTCTATTGGAGTACAACGAACTTTTTGATACCCTGTTCGACAGCTTCAGAAAGCTGCTGTATCCGGAGGAATGGATATCCATAGACCTGTCCGTATCAAAGTCCGAGATGCTCACCCTGCTCCAGGTCGACAGGAACGGGGAGATCATCATGAGCCAGATCGCAGACTTTATCAGCATACCGATGAGTACGGCAACGGGTCTGGTGGAGAGGCTTGTCAAAAAGGGTTACCTCGAAAGGACGAGAAGCGATTCGGACAGGAGGATCGTAGCGATACGGCTGACCGATGAAGGAAAAATGCTGGCCGGCCGTATGAAAGATACCGTAAACAGCTATATCCGGCTGGTTTTCGACGCTCTGACGGAAGAAGAGAGAAAAATGCTGTTCGGCATATTTACCAAGATAAGCGGCATACTGTCAAGTAGGACGGAAGAGCGGGATACGGCAAAAGCGGAAAATACCCCGCTGAAGAAAATAGAAATTGAGTAGCGGCCCATCACAAGGGCTTTTCTTCAGCCTAATACTTCGTCTATCGAAATATTCATAGTTTGAATTATTGGAGGCAGGAATCATGAGGATCATACTTTACACAGGCAAGGGCGGCGTCGGCAAAACAAGCATCGCCGCTGCAACGGCGCTCCAGAGCGCAAAAAAAGGCCTGAAGACACTGGTGGTAAGCACGGACGCGGCACATAGCCTCGGCGATTCGCTTGATATAAAGCTGTCACCGGAGCCGGTTGAGATAAGCGAAAAGCTCTGGGCCCAGGAGATAGATTCCATCCACGAGGTGGAAAAGGGCTGGGGAAAAGTGCAGGAATACATGACCGCGCTTTTTACCTCAAAAGCGATCAAGGATATAACCACGGAGGAACTCACGGTCTTTCCGGGCATGGAGGAATTGCTGAGCCTTCTCAGGATACTTGGCTATTACAGGGAAAAGACCTTCGACGTCATTATCATCGACTGTGCCCCTACAGGCGAAACGCTGGCGCTGCTCAGCTTCCCCGAGATGCTCCGGTGGTGGATGGATAAGCTGTTCCCTTTCAAGCGGAAAGCCCTGAAGGTCGTAAAGCCCATCGTCGAGCCGCTGCTCGGCGTACCGATGCCCGACGACGGCGTTATGGGCGAGATACAAAACATATACAACCAGCTCGACGAAATGAAAAAGATCCTCTCCGACAGGGAAATCACCAGCATACGCATCGTGGTGAATCCGGAAAAGATGGTCATCAAGGAGGCACAGCGGAGCTTTACCTACCTGAACATCTATAACTATAACGTGGACGCCATCGTAGTAAACAGGGTCATGCCGGACAACGTGACAGACGACTATTTCAAGGTGTGGAAGGATATACAGCGCAAATACAGGGAAATGATCCTCGAAAGCTTTTCACCGCTGCCCATCTATTACGCGCCGCTCTTCGAAAGGGAGATCATCGGGCTGGAGATGCTCGAAAGACTGGGAAAGGAGGTCTTCAAGAGCAATGATCCCGTAAGCATAGGATACGATATTCAAACCCAGCAGGTGACCAAGGAAGACGGCAATTATGTATTCTCCATCTACATGCCCTTTACCGAAAAAGGGGATCTGTCGCTGAACCAGAAGGCAGACGAGCTGATCGTGCGGGTAGGAAGCGTTAAACGCACCATCACACTGCCCAGGACGCTGCTGAACTATTCGGTGAAGGGGGCCAGATTTGAAAATGATATTTTAAAGATAAGGTTTGGTGATGAAAATGAATAACTGCGATATCAACGATGTCATTGAAAAAATATTCATGAAAAAGCTGGAGCTGGGAGGCAAAGCGCTTGAGCTCCTCCCCTCCTCCGTCCGCCCTGCGGTAAAGGACCTGCAGACACAAACCCTGACCCTGTTGAGGGACGGCCTGGACCGGTACCTTAAAAATGACGGGCACGTAAAGGGTGAGCCTTCCCTCAAGAAAATCGAACTGGAATAGAATTTTAGTGCCCGTATACTGCAGGCACTCGAAACTATTAGGTTTTACGTCAATTCAACAAAACCGTAGATGATATCGACGACCTCTTCAATGATATCCCGCGGGGCTTTCTCCTTAAAAGAAGCGCTTCTTGCCGATATGTCAAGACTTTTTACCTGTTCGCACATGACGACTCCTGTAGTCGTTGTCCGGGCGTCAAGAGCGACATGAAGGGGAAAGCCCCAATCGGTATTTGTAATGGGGCAGACCATTGCCATCTTTGTAAAATTGTTATCTGATAAAAGTATATACAAAGTTTCTACATTCCTCAATAATTTAAATTTATATCGCGTCCTATGTTGCCGATTAGGTCTCCATCTCATTTAGTGGCACTACCGTAAAAATTTTATGGGTGAGCAGAAAAATAATCCACATGGCCGCCCGGCCAGCTCAATGGTTTGCGAGCGCGAGCGACCAGAGCGCAGTAAGGTTGTCGAAGGCATGGAAATATCCGGTGGTAGGATCTCCGAAGCCCCCGTAATAGCGGGATTTCTTGTCCTGTACGGAAAACTTCAGCATTTGATCGATCAGCCGGGAGTAGAGCTCCCTCTCTCCGGTCTTATCCGCATAAGCCGCGGCCAGGGCGTAAACAGCCGTGCTCTTCACGCCGTTGACGGGCTTCAGGGTATGCGGGTTGTACCAGGCGTAGAGTGGGCCTTTGTCTATTTCGGATTTCAGCCATTGCGTCAGGGCATAGGACTCCTCATTGACCTCCGCCAGGTGAATGGCGGTTATAAGGGTGTAGGTAAGGCAGATGCCCTTGTCCTGCCTGTACTCTTCATCAAAAGCATACCCCCCCGAATCGTAGTCATAATATTTGAAATAGAACGGCGAGCCGTCGCTTATCCTGCCGCCGTATATAATCGACAGGCCTCTTTCTTCTATGTTGAGCCAATTCCTGTTGAATTCGCTCAAGCCGTCCATGGTGTATAGGTCTAGGTAGCAAAGCGGTATTCGGTGCTTGTTTTTTTCCGTCATCCAGTCGTAAAATTCATAGAGGTTTCTGCCATTCACCTGGAAGCTGAAAAGCCCCTCCTGCAAAAAGCCTGCAAGGTCGGCGTATTCCCCCTCGCCCCATTTTTCGGATGCATCCGTCAGCGCCCGGATGATCCTGAGATCGTCTATTGCGGCATTGCACCCGGCATTGCTCTTTCCCACCCTCCATCTGACAAGGTGCTTATCCGTCAGCATCTTCTCCTTCAGGAACTTCACTTCCCTGTCAAACTGCTCCCTTTTGCCGTCAAGCACGCAATACTGCATGAAAAGACCTACGGATTCGGACAGAGTGTCCCCGCTGCCCTGGTAGGACTTAAGGTTTGTAATGACCCTTCCGTTTTCATCCACAAAGCCCCTTGATATGAAATTATATAAAAGCTCTTCGTACGGGACGTACTCACTGTTTGCCGAAGACGGCAGGCCTTCGTCGTACAGCATGACGGCAGGAATATTCAAAATGGATATATATATAACCATGTAGATTATGAAAAACAGAAAAATGAGGAATCCGGCCAGCCTTTTCATAACACCGCCTCCCTGTCATGTAATATATGTATGTCCGTAAGGCGGAATATATGAAAACCAGGACGTGGAACCGCTTCGGAAGCGGTTAAAAAAGAGAGCCTTTGAAGGCTCTCTTTTTACTTAAGCAGAGATTTCGGAACTTTCGGCTGGTAAATAAGGAAACACCATGATGCAGAAGCTACCGAGATGGAGGCCAGGAAAACCAGGAGGACAGCGAGCAGCGAAAACAGCTTTTTCATTACAATCTCTCCTTTCATTAGTAGTATGAAAT
>JAEZJL010000448.1 GCA_023415815.1 Bacillota bacterium
CCTTTAGATTGGGCTCGTTCCTGTAATGATAAAACTCAAAATCCGGACTGACCATGAACTGCCTTTCGGTAAAGTCCTGCCCGTATGCTTCCATCCGATTCCGCCTCCGTGACGCCTCATAATCATCTCTGGCATATTTTCAATGGTATTCCATCCTGCAATAAATTATATAGCAATATTTGCAACAGAACAAGCAATTATAGCAAAGTAAAATGCATTTATTTATTTTATAATAAAGCCAGACGGAAAAAAACAGGAGGCCGGTCATGTCTGATTTTTATCTGAGCCTGGATATAGGTACCTCAAGCGTCAGGGCCGTGCTGTTCGACGAAAACGGATACCAGAAGCGCATTGAAAGCATTGAATACGGTCTGATATCCACAATCGGAGGCAGGGCGGAAATAGACCCTGATTTTGTGTTTGATTCAGCCCTGAAGGTTATAAAAACCTGCGTGAGCGGCGGGTACAAGCCGTCCGGCATAGGCATAAGCTGCCATATGCACAGCTTCATGCTTATAGGCAAAGACGGCAGGCCCCTGTCGAATCTGCTGACGTGGGCCGATTCCAGATCGGCTGCCGAAGCCGGCTATATAGCGCATAGCTTTGATGCCGACGATTTATATAAAAGGACGGGCTGCAGAGTGCAGCATCCCCTGTATCCGGTAAGCAAGCTGCTGTGGTTTAAGCGGCACGAGCCCGAAGCGTTCAACGCGGCGCATAAATTCATCACGATAAAGGAATACATCATCTTCAGGCTTTACGGGGAGTTCATCGTCGATTACACGCTGGCGTCCTGCCAGGGGTATTACAATATCCGTTCACAAAATTGGGACACGCATATTTTAAAAGACATATTGGGGATCGGCGTTGATCGCCTAAGCGAGGTAGCCGAATGCACGCATATATTAAAAGGCTTCCGCAGCGAGTTCGAAGAGGCGCTGGGGATACCAAGGGACACTCCTCTTGTAATAGGCTCGGGCGACGGTATCATGGCGAATGTGGGCTGCGGCGTATTTGACGACACGGCCTTCTCTTCTACGATAGGCACCAGCGGCGCGGTAAGGACGGCGGTTGACAGTCCCTTGCTGGACCCACAGCAGAGGACGTGGTGCTATTCCTTTACCAGGGATATGTGGGTGGCCGGAGGCGCTATAAATAACGGCGGCATCGCGCTTAAATGGCTGAAGGAGGAATTCAGGCAGCAGTTCGAATACGACGCCGGAAAAGAGGGCGAAAGCATTTACCGGCTTTTCGACAGGTTTGCGGGTGAGATACCCGCCGGAAGCGAGGGGCTTGTATTCCTTCCGTATCTTACAGGCGAGCGCTGCCCTGATTGGAATGCGAATGCGAGAGGCCTGATGTTCGGCCTCGGGTATGCCCACGGCAGAAAGCACATTATAAGGGCGGCGATGGAGGGCGTCATGTACAGGCTCTATTCGGTGTACGAGGTATTGACCGCGCTCAGGAACAACGCCGTCCAGATCAGGGCCAACGGAGGCTATGCGGCTTCTGACCTCTGGCTTCAGATACAGGCGGATATTTTTAATAAGGAAGTGCATGTTTTGGGCGTGACGGAGGCCTCGGCGCTCGGGGCCGCATATACGGCGATGTACGCGCTTGGAGCCGTAAAGGATATGAAGAGCGCGCTGCCCGGAATGGCTGTCAAAAAAGTCGTCCGGCCCGTGGAAGAAAACGCCTGCGCCTACAGAAAGCATTATGAGCTGGCAATGCAGATATATAACGATATTTATTACCGGAGGGAAGGGGAATTGTCATGAACTTGTTCAGTCTTAAAGGGAAAAACGCGGTTTTGCTGGGGGGCGGAGGCGTCCTGGGAAAAACCATGGCAAAAGGACTTGCGGAAGCGGGGGCCAATATCGCCGTCTGCGACCTGAGGGAGGAAAATGCGCTTGAAGCGGCTGCGGAGGCTGCCGTAAAGGATATAAAGGCGGCAGGCTACAGGCTCAACGCCATGGATTCCGAGGATTTGAAAAGGGTTAGCGAGGCTGTCGCAAAGGACTTCGGAAGCGTCGATATCCTTGTGAACGCTGTTGGCGGCAATATGAAGGGCGCCACGACCTCTGACGAACTGTCCTTCTTCGACCTGCCGAAAGATGCGCTGGAAAAGGTCGTCGGCCTCAACCTTATGGGCGGCGCGATCCTCCCTGCGCAGGTGTTCGGAAAAGATATGGTAAGCAATGCGGGCGGCGGGGTAATAATCAATATCTCCTCCATGAACGCGTTCAGGCCGCTGACGCGCATACCCGGCTACTCGGCGGCCAAGGCCGCGGTGAGCAATTTTACGCAGTGGCTTTCGACCGAGCTTGCA
Source organism: Bacillota bacterium (assembly GCA_023415815.1). GTDB lineage: Bacteria > Bacillota > Clostridia > Acetivibrionales > DTU013 > JAEZJL01. The sequence goes on from JAEZJL010000448.1 coordinate 2,330, forward strand.
AAGACCTATGGAGGAAAAGTAAGGGTCAATGCCATCGCTCCCGGTTTTTTCCTTACGGAGCAGAACAGGTTCCTCCTGACCGACCAGCAAACCGGAGAGCTTACAAAGAGAGGCGCCACCATCCTGGAGCACACGCCCATGGGCAGGTTCGGCGAGCCCGAGGATCTGGTGGGCACGTTGATATGGCTCTGCTCCGACGCGTCGAAATTCGTGACGGGCATTGTTGTTCCGGTCGACGGAGGATTTTCGGCATTTTCGGGAGTATAGCGGGCAATTGCATATAATAAAATTTATTATAAGGAGAACTGACAATGAGCAAGCAGCAAATAGGGGTCATAGGCCTGGCGGTAATGGGAAAAAATCTTGCCCTGAACATTGAAAGCAGGGGCTTCTCGGTTTCGGTATACAACCGCAGCGGCGGATTGACCGAAAAGCTATTGGCCGAAGCGGAGGGCAGAAAATTATTCGGATATTATTCGATAGAAGAGTTTGTGAATTCCCTTGAAATCCCCAGAAGGATCATCATCATGGTCAAGGCGGGCAAGCCCGTGGACGACGTCATAGACCAGCTGAAGCCCTTCATTGCGGCAGGGGACATCTTGATCGACGGCGGCAATTCCTTCTTCAAGGATACGATCAGGAGGAACCGGCAGCTCGAGTCGGAGGGCTACAGGTTTATCGGCACGGGAGTTTCCGGCGGCGAGGAGGGCGCGCTGAAGGGCCCCGCCATCATGCCCGGCGGCCAGAGAGACGCGTATGAGCTTGTAGAGCCTGTTTTGACGGCAATTTCCGCAAAGGTGAAGGGCGTGCCCTGCTGTACATATATAGGAGCCGACGGAGCCGGACACTATGTCAAAATGGTTCACAACGGCATCGAATACGGAGACATGCAGCTCATATGCGAGGCGTACTCGCTCTTGAAAAACGTGCTGGGGCTTCCGGTAGAGGAGCTTTACAACGTCTTTGCCGAATGGAACAAGGGCGAGCTGGACAGCTATCTCATAGAAATAACAAGGGACATCTTTTCGAAAACAGACGACGAGACGGGAAAGCCGATGGTAGACGTCATACTGGACAAGGCGGGTCAGAAGGGTACCGGCATATGGACGAGCCAGAGCGCGCTCGACCTTGGAATCTCGACTCCCACCATCACCGAAGCCGTGTTCGCCCGCTGCATTTCTGCCATAAAGGAAGAGCGGACGGCCGCGAGCAAGCTTCTGAAGGGGCCCTCTCCCTCAAGGTTTTCCGGGGACGCGAAGGAATTCGTCGAGGATATCCGCAGAGCCCTGTATGCCAGCAAAATATGCTCCTACGCCCAGGGCTTCGCGCTCCTGAAGGGCGCGGCGGCGGAATACGGCTGGGCCCTCGACTACGGCGCGATTGCCATGATCTTCCGGGGAGGCTGCATCATCAGGGCGCAGTTCCTCCACAAAATAAAGGAAGCCTACGACAAAAACCCGGCGCTCGCAAATCTGATGCTCGATCCGTATTTCAAGGAAATCATCGAAAGCTATCAGTCCTCCTGGAGGAAGGTGATCTCGGCGGCCGTCAATTTCGGGATACCGGCGCCCGCGTTTGCGAGCGCGCTGATGTATTACGACAGCTACAGGAGCGAAAAGCTTCCCGCAAATCTGCTGCAGGCACAGCGCGACTATTTCGGCGCGCATACCTACGAGCGGGTCGACAGAGAGGGAATATTCCACTATCAGTGGTTTTAAGAGGGTGAAGGCGTATGGAAGAAATCGTACTGAGAGCCCCGGATGAAGCGGGGATAGATGAAAAGGCGCTCCGCGAGGCGCTGGAGCGCTCCGTATCGGCTGAAAAGGGCCGCTTGAAAAAGGTGCTGCTCCTGCCTCCCGACATTACAAGGCTCTATTCGGGTGCGGGAGTGCTTACGGCCCTATATTACGATATTTTAAAGGATGTCTGCGAAATCGACGTCATGCCCGCCCTCGGCACCCACGATCCTATGACGCCCGATGAGATAACGGCGTTCTTCGGTCCGGGGATACCCCATAAAGCCTTTATAACCCACAACTGGCGGACGGACGTGGTCAAGCTCGGACAGGTTCCGGGCGATTACGTGGGGGAAATATCGGAGGGCCTGATCAACGAGCCCATCGACGTCGAGGTAAACAGGCGCATCGTCGACGGCTCCTACGACCTCATCCTATCCATCGGGCAGGTAGTGCCTCATGAGGTGGTGGGGATGGCGAATTACAGCAAGAATATCTTCGTCGGCTGCGGCGGCAGCAACATGATCAATAAATCCCACATGCTCGGAGCCTTCTAC
>JAEZJL010000059.1 GCA_023415815.1 Bacillota bacterium
GAACGTGACCAACTTTTATTTCATGAAAACGCTTGAGGGCATAAGGGACGGCATACAAAAGGAAAATTACGCAATAACGCTTTTGTTCAACAAGCCCGGGGACACGGCCGACGCGGAATACATAAGATATTACAACTCCAACAGGCTTGACGGCATAATATTTGCTTTTGCCTCGCTCGAGGATGAAATGGCGGACTATCTTACAGCAAACGGCATTCCCTTTGTGAAAGTCGATGCGGTGCACTCAAACAGGGATCTATATGAGGTCTGCTCCGACTATCTCAGCCATATCCCAAAAGTAATAGAGCGGTTCATTTCTGAAGGCGTCTCGAAAATCGGGTTTGCCGGGCCGAGCCCTGCAAGGGTTTCGGACAGCAGGCTGGAAGCGTTCAAACAGGCTATGCTGCAAAAGGGCATGCAAGTAGACGAAGAGCTCATATCCACCAGCGATTTTGACGAAGAAAAAATGTTTGCTGCGGTCAAAAGGCTTCTCATGTCCGACAAAAGGCCCGGCGCGCTGCTGGCCGGCTCGCCCAGGTTCGGGCTGATATCGGTGAAATGCGCCTTGAGCCTGGGTATTAAGGTGCCTGACGAATTGAAAATAATCGCATTGGGGACATCAAATTTCGCCAGGCTGACGCATCCTTCGCTATCGGCGGTCGAGCTACCGCTTTACGATATGGGCTTCAAAGCCGCGGAAACGCTTCTCGAAAGGATGGGCGGCAGGGAAGTGCCAAAATCGGTTGTTCTGCCGTCCGAGCTCGTTTTAAGGGATTCCTGCTGACAAAAGAACGGCATGCTCCACGCATTGAGCCGGGCTTTTTCAGACATCAACTTATACGTATAAATGAGGTGCGGAATGACCGGAAAAAATATTTTGCTGGATTTTATAAAAGAACACAACAAAAGCTATATTGCAGGGATCGTCATACTGATAGCGACATCCTTTATAGCGATGACCATACCTAAGCTTCTTGGGATAATCACGGACGGCCTCAACAGGAGGGATATGGTTTCTACCGCAGTCCACCGGTATGTCCTGATCATGGCCGCCGTTTCCATTCTGGTGTTCATACTGAAATATATCTGGAGATATTTTCTTATCGGCAACTGCCGTTCACTGGAATGCTATCTGCGGGACAAATTGTTCAAGCACCTTCAGACCCTTCCGCTGAGCTTTTACAACAACAGCAAGACCGGCGACATGGTGGCGCACGCCATAAACGACGTGCAGGCCGTCAGGATGACCTTCGGCTTTGGGTCCATACAGATACTAGACGGCGCGGCCGCCTGCATCATTTCAATATATTTTATGGCAAGGACAATAAACCCCTTGCTGACAGTCATGGCGCTTGCGCCTGTGCCCATAGCCATATTCATAATGGTCAGGGTAGGAAAAATGATCAGGTTCAGGTTCAAGAAGGTCCAGGAGGCTTTTGCGGCGATTTCTGAAAAGGTTCAGGAGAACATTTCCGGAATAAGGGTTATCAAGGCCTTCGCGCAGGAGGAGGAAGAGGTGGAGAACTTCCTTAAATACAGCCGGGACAGGGTAGATACGCAGATGAGGCTTACAAAAGTGTCCGCGCTCCTGGGCCCCTGCGCTCAGCTTTGCTTCGGCGTCAGCTTTGTGTTTTTTATCGTCTACGGAAGCGGACAGGTGATAAAAGGCTCCATCACTCTCGGTGATTATGTGGCCTTCAACACCTACATGATGGCTATAATGGGGCCTGTAATGAATATCAGCCGCATAATAGACATATGGCAGAGGGGCATAGCCTCATACAAGAGGCTAAAGGTTATATTCGACACGCCCGGAGCCGCCGCCGCTATCGGAGACGGACTCAGCTGCATCAAAGGCGGCATTGAAATCAAGAACCTGAGCTTTGCATATCCCGGCGCTGCCAGAAGGGCGTTGAAAAATATAAATCTCGTACTGGAGCAGGGTAAAACCCTCGGCATATTAGGAAAGACCGGCAGCGGAAAAACGACCCTTATGAACCTGCTGCTTAAGCTTTATGAGGTAGGCGACGGGAAGATCCTTATCGACGGCAGGGATATAAACGACATACCAGCCGAAGCTCTGAGGGAATGCATCGGATATGTCCCGCAGGACAATTTTTTGTTCTCAACGACGATAAGGAATAATATAGAATTTTTCAGGGACATTTATTCGGAGGATGAGGTGGAAGAAGCGGCGAAGCTTTCAGGGGTATATGATAACATCGTGTCTTTCCCGGACGGCTTTGATACTGTTATTGGGGAAAGGGGGACGACGCTTTCGGGCGGGCAGAAGCAGAGGATCTCGATCGCAAGGGCGCTGGTCAAAAACCCTTCGCTGCTTATTCTCGACGACAGCCTGTCCGCGGTCGACACAAAGACCGAGGAGGAGATCATCGCCAATATAAGGCACGTACTCAGCGGCCGCACCGGCATTATCATATCACATCGCATTTCAACAGTGAGATATGCGGATGAGATATTATATATGGACAACGGAAGAATTTCCGAAAGAGGTACCCATGAGCAGCTGATGGAGATGGGGGGAAGCTATTACAGTCTGTATATATCCCAGAGCAATCGGAGCATGCTTGACGCGGAACGGATGATCGGGGAGGGAGCGGCAATATGAGCGTAAATAGTATGGCAGAGACTGTTACCCGGGATGAATTCACGATACAAAAAAAGAAATTCCAGTTCATCAGGCTGATGTCCTATTTCAGGCCCTTCGGTGTTATGCTTGCCGTAAGCGTGGCCCTGGCGCTGCTTGTAAACGCTGCGGCCCTGGTAAAGCCTTATATAATTAAATACATAATAGACGGCTATATTGTGAAGGGCAATTATGAGTTCAAGGGCATTTTGCTAATGGGCCTGATGTATTTGGCCGCCGTGCTCTCAGGTTCGGCGTTCGGCTATCTTCAGACATACATACTCACAAATGTGGGACAAAAAATAATGTACAACATCAGAAACCAGATTTTCAAGCATGTACAGGGGATGTCGGCGGTATTCTTTGATAAGAATTCGACGGGAAGGATACTGACCAGGGTTACAAATGATGTGGAAGCGTTGAACGACCTTTATTCCGGCGTTATGGTCGATATATTCAGAAGCTTTATACTAATCGTAGGTATTATTTCGGTAATGGCGGCCCTTGATACGGAGCTTGCACTCGTGAGCATAAGCTGCATACCTGTCATTACCGGAGTGATGATATTGTACAAGATGGCTGCGAGAAAGAATTTCATACGCATGAAAGGCATGATTGCCAAAATCAACGGCTTTCTGGCTGAAAACATTTCAGGCATGAAGCTGGTCCAGATTTTTCACAGGGAAAAGGAAAAATACGACGAGCTCAAGGAGCTTGACGGAGAGTATTTCAAATGCAGCCTGAGAGAAGTCATATTAAACAGCTTCAGCAGACCGGTAGTGGATATAATCAACAATCTGACGATAGCGGCGGTCATTGTTTTCAGCATGACGAGGATAATTGACGGAAGGCTTGAGATCGGCGTGCTGTTTGCATTCATTACCTATATAAAACAGTTTTTCGAGCCTATCAGCGACCTCTCCGAAAAATATACCACCATTCAGTCCGCTATTATATCGTCCGAAAGGGTTTTTGAAATACTTGATACCGTGGACGTCCAGGAGGACATGGACAGTGGGCTTCCGGCGGCAGATATAAAAGGGGAAATAGAATTCAGGAACGTCTGGTTCGCATACAACGGAGAGGATTGGGTGCTGAAGGACGTCAGCTTCAGGATTACACCGGGCGAAACAGCAGCGTTCGTAGGCGCCACAGGCTCGGGAAAATCAACGGTAATCAGCCTGATGGCCCGGTTCTACGACATACAGAAGGGTCAGATACTTATAGACGGGACGGATATCAGGCAATATCGCCTGAAAGACCTGCGCAGGCGCATCGCGGTTGTACTGCAGGATGTATTCCTCTTTTCCGGAGATATCAAGTCCAATATCAGGCTCAATAACTGGAGCATTTCAGATGATGATATAAAATTCGCCTCCCAATTTGTCAAAGCCGACAGATTTATCGAGTCCCTTCCCGGAAAGTATGACGAGGAGGTAAAGGAGAGGGGCTGCACGTTCTCAGCGGGGCAGAAGCAGCTGATATCCTTTGCAAGGGCCGTAGCGTACAAACCCTCCATACTCGTCCTGGACGAGGCCACCGCCAACATCGACACAGAGACGGAAACGGCGATACAGCAGGCCATGGCCGGCATTTCCAGGGGCAGGACCTCGATAATCATAGCGCACAGGCTTTCTACGATCATCAATGCGGACAAAATCATTGTCATCCATAAAGGCAGGCTGAGGGAAATGGGAAAGCATGAGGAGCTGATGCAGCTCAACGGCATATACAGCCGCCTTTACAGGATACAGGCCGAAAGGGCCGGCGCCCCGGTGTAGAGGTCTACCACCATCGCCAGCGAAACAATAATTCTTCATAACACTTGAACAGCCCCGTATCCTTGCACACCCTGCCGGGCCTCAGTCATATAATACACGGTATGCTGATCTTTTCAGGGAGGCTTTTGGCGGTGAGAATCAATCAGAACAGGATGCCGCTTTTTGATGCTGTCAAAAAGTACGCCGAGGACGGAGTCGTGCCCTTTCATGTACCGGGACACAAGCAGGGCAAGGGACTGCAGGAGATGGTGGAGTACCTGGGGCGGAACACTCTGCACATGGACGTGAACGGGATGGACGACCTTGACTTTGCCAATAATCCGACCGGGGTCATCCTTGAGGCGCAGAGGCTCATGGCCTGCGCCTTCGGCGCGGAGAACGCGTTCTTTCTGGTGAACGGCACGACATCCGGAGTCCAGACGATGATCTTTGCCGCGTGCGAGCCGGGAAGCAAGCTGATACTGCCCCGGAACGCCCACAAATCAACCATTGGGGGTATAATTCTGAGCGGGGCCATACCCGTCTATATACAGCCCGAGATAAACGCCGAGCTCGGTATCGCGATGGGAGTGACCGTAGAGAATATCAAAAGGGCTATAAAGCAAAATCCTCATGCAAAAGCGGTTTTCGTCATAAATCCCACCTATTACGGCATGACCTCCGACCTGAAGTCAATCGTCAGGATAGCGCACACGCATGACATGGCGGTCCTGGCGGATGAAGCCCACGGAGCTCACATGTCCTTCCACGACGATTTCCCGCTGACCGCTATGGAGGTGGGCGCCGACATGAGCGCCGCCAGCATACACAAGACCGCGGGCTCGCTCACCCAGAGCTCCGTACTGCTCTCGAGAGGCAATCTTATCGGCCTGGACAGGGTAAAGCATTCGCTGGACCTCACCTTTACCTCCAGCGCTTCATACCTTTTGATGTGCTCGCTCGATATTGCCAGGAAGCAGCTTGCCGTAAACGGTTCGGAGCTGCTTGAGGAAACGCTGCGGCTCGCCAGATGGGCAAGGTCGGAAATAAACGGGATAGAGGGCCTTTACGCCTTCGGGCGCGAACTGGCGGGCAGCCCGGGCTGCGCGGATTTCGACGAAACCAAGCTCGGCGTCAATGTCGTGAGGCTCGGCTATACGGGCTATCAGGTCGAGTCCATGCTTAGAAAGAATTACAATATACAGGTTGAGATGTCCGACCTGTACAATATACTGGCGGTCGTTACCATAGGAGACCGGCAGGAGGACCTTGAAGTGCTTGTGAACGCGCTGCGGGACCTGGCCTCCGGCAGTGAGGTCAGAGAATACAGGAAAGCGGCTGTACTGCCTCAGAATCCGGAGATGATCGTCACTCCGCGGGACGCCTTTTACAACCCCAAGAAGTCGGTCAGGCTTGAGGCCGCGGCCGGCGAGATAGCCGGCGAGATGGTGATGGCCTATCCGCCTGGCATTCCGGTTGTGTGCCTCGGAGAGAGGATCACAGGCGATATGGTGGATTACATAAAAATACTGAAGGAGGAGAAGTGCCAGCTGCAGGGCACTTCGGACTCCAGCGTGGAATTTATTAAGGTGCTCGGCTCCTGAACAGACGATACGCCTGCGGACAGGCGGTTTGCCGGCCTCAAGGCCATAATCGGCGGCTTTCATAGGTCTGAGCTGTTTGCTTTAATATTCGGCGCTTATCCGCAAAGCATATAGAATTCCGCCCTACAGATTTCCTAAATATGGACAAACCTCAATAAATCTAAAAGACGTCAACAAAAGGCAGCTTTAGACTTTTTTCAATTTTTTTCATTTCATTGGTATCAGAGTATAGCTATTAAAACGTGAATATATTATAATATTTATTAACAAATAATGAGAATTTAATAATATTTTGAAACATAAAATAATAATTAATAATAAAGGAAATATATATGAGAACTGTATTATTATTAAATAACTCGGCAAATAACGGTGCGGCATATAGCAAATGGAAATCAATCGAAAATGCCGTCACTGACCGGCTGCCGCCCGGCGCCCTAATACTGGAGACAGGCAGTCCGTATGATCATTTCGCTGAAAAAGTAAACGGCTTGATGCAGGATGGCTATAGCTGCTTCATTTCCGGAGGGGGCGACGGAAGTCTGAACCACTTGCTGAATGCCATACTCAGCATGAAAAACGAATGCGCCCCAGATATGTATATAGGCGCGATCGGACTAGGGTCAAGCAATGATTTCCTTAAGAGAAAAAATACGCGCTTCAACGGTATACCGGCCAGAATAAACACCGGCGGCTTTTGCCCGGCAGACGTCGGAAGGGTTACTTTTACAACCGCCGGGAATGTCAGGCTCACAAGATACTTCATTGCCAATGCAAGCGTCGGCGTGGTCTCGGATGCCAATTATGCATTCAATCAAGGCGATTTTTTTATCGACAGATTTAAATCGCGGGCCGTTAATCTGGCAATCCTTTACACTGCGCTCAAGACCGTATTGAGATACAAAAATAAAGATGTCGAGATCGAATATTCGAATTGTAGGAAAAGGATATCTCTGACCAATTTGAGTATTATTAAAACTCCCCATGTTTCGGGAAGCTTCCAATATGATCAGCAAATCCTTGAGAACGACGGATATCTTGGCCTGAACTACTGCTTTGATATGAACAAGGCGGAGCTCCTGGGGTTTTTGAGCGATCTTGGGAATAAAAGATTTTCAGGCAAAAAGAAAAGAATATCGGAGTTCGTTAGCGACGTTAAAGTATACTCCGAAGATTACCTGAACCTTGAATTGGACGGAGAAGTCTACCAGACCGGGGACATATCATTTTCCATCCTGCCGAGTGCAATCAATCTGCTTGGAAGTTGAGATGGAGGGATATATGCAAACAAAATACACATATCCTGTTTTTTCATTCGGTTTTTTAAAGGCTTACCTGATACATATGAGGCCTTACCTGCTATTTGTTTCCGGAGCTTGCGGACTGGCGGGCATGTCGGTTTCCGCCGGCCGGCCGTTCTCAGCCGGAACGTTTCTGCTGGCGTTCATACCCTATTTCGCAGGCTATGGCTTCGGACAGGCCCTGACAGATTGCTTCCAGATCGATACCGACAGCCTGTCGTCGCCCTACAGGCCTCTCACGCAGAAAACAATCTCGCCCGTATCTGTCGCCGTTGTAAGTATAATCGGTCTTGCCGCCGTATTTTCCGCGCTTGTCTATTTGAATATAAACAATTTATTCCTTGGACTTTTGTCCATCACAGGTCTGCTTACTTACACGTATATCAAGAAGAATTTCTGGTACCTGGGACCGTTTTATAACGGATGGATCGTGATGCTCATACCCATCGGGGGATACCTCAGCATGGAGCGGGGCGGACTTTCCGCGATTTTAAACAGAAACCTGCTGCTGCTCCTGGTCCTCACTTTATTTTCTTATGCCAATTTCGTTCTTATCGGCTACCTCAAAGATATTTCGGCAGACAGGGCAACAGGCTACGAGACCTTTCCCGTGGTATTCGGCTGGGATAAAACCGTTTTTGCGGGCGACATCTATGTCATTGTTTGTATCGCTGCCTCCATTTGCCTGCTAAAAACGGAGAGTATCCTAGCGGTGATATATTTTGCAGCCGCTTCGGTTTTAGCCGTATGCGGCCAGTTATACGGGCATCTCACAAAAAATAAAATAGAAAGCAATTCGGCTTTTCCGGTGACCAGTACCGTCAGATGCCTGATTCTCTGGCATTTAAGCGTTGCAACCTCAATACAGCCGGGCTGGACAATTTTTACGATTGCGTTTTATATCATTTTCGAAGCCGTTTTATTCATACGGCCTGAAAAAGCACAGATATAAGTGGACAAAAGGGGGGACGATCATGGAACAGGCTGAAAGCCATTACGAAAATTTTACCCTGAAGGACTACCATTACCTCGACAATCTCGAACTCGGACAAAGGTTGAGTGAAATTAAAAATTTTAACGAAAACCTTTTGACCGTGTACGAAAGGGAGATCACTTCAAGCGCGGCCAGAGAAGTGACAATGTACGACGCAATATCCGATCGGGAAAGAAAAATGCTTATGTTCGGCTCAAACAATTATCTCGGTCTGACAACGCATCCGTATGTCATGGAAAGAGTGAGGGAAGCTGTGGACGCCTATGGAGTCGGAGTCGGAGGACCGCCGCTTCTGAATGGGACCACAAGGCTGCATAGGGAGTTGATCGAAAAGCTGTGCGAATTCAAGGGCTGTGAGGACGCGATTCTGTTCCCGACCGGCTTCAGCACGAATTTAGGATGGGTTTCGGCTCTGATTAAAAATAAGGATGTCGTTTTCTTTGACGAATACAATCACGCGTCATTTTTTACGGGTTTAAAGCTTACCAATTGCAAAAAGATACCCTTCAGGCACAACAACATGGAGGATCTCGGTAACAAGCTCAGAAAATACGGCGGTTCGGGCCTTACCAGATGGATTGTCGCGGAGGGGGTTTATTCGATGGACGGAGACCTTGCTCCGCTTGACAGGATAGCGGAGCTCGCCGGAGAGTATTCCTGCCGCATTGCCGTAGACGACGCCCACGGGACAGGGGTTATGGGCGAGAACGGGACGGGCTGCGCAGAGCACTTCAAGCTGGACAAGGACGCCATAACCGTAAATATCGGCACGTTCAGCAAATCCTTCGGAGTTACCGGGGGCTTTGTAGGAGCTTCCAAAAGCATCATAAACTATATGAAAATAATGGCGGGCCCATATATATTCTCAGCTTCGCTCCCGGCCCATGTCTGTGCTGCGGTTATAGCCGGAATTGAAGTGATTCAGAAGGATAAAGGGCTGGTAAAAAAGCTTCATGACAATGCCCAATATGTTGTAAACGGGTTAAGGAAAGGCAATATCCATGTCAGTACCGGGTCGGGCATCATACCCATCATAATTCCCGGAGATAAGGACATCAAGAGGATTATTTTCAAATTGAGCAGCCGGGGCATATTTGTAAACTCGGTTGAATATCCGGCTGTTCCCAATGACAAGCAGCGTTTAAGAATAAGCGTTATGGCCACACATACGCAGGACGATCTGGATAAGCTTGTCGGAAGCATAAGCGAGGTTTTCTCCGAGGAGGATATTGCAATAAGGCATGAGGTTTCGATATGAGCGTTCATGAACTGGATATTATCCGAAAAATGGTCGCCTTGAAAAGAAAAGCGCCTTTCCAGCTGAACAGCGCGTTTGAGACGGATACAGAATTGATTAGTGTCAAGGGTATGAATATATCTGTAACCATAGACACCATTACCGAGGAATTGAACGGCCTGGTTAAAAACCCGTATACCATGGGATGGCTGTGCGTCCTGTCAAGTCTCAGCGATATAGCTGCAAGCGGGGTTACTCCCCTTGGGATACTGCTGGCCTGCAATCTCTCCTACGATATGGGAGACGATTTCATCGGCAGACTTTTCCTGGGCGCCGAGCAGTGCGCCGC